>JBDSCV010000247.1:0-6432 GCA_039920905.1 Pyrinomonadaceae bacterium | reverse complement strand
CCTCAAAATATGATAGGCCGGCGTGGTGTCGGTAACCTCGACGGTCGATTTAAGTTTGACGAGCGGCAGTGTATCCATCGTGTGTCTTATAGTTTAGATTCGTATTTTGTTAAAATAAAGGCAATGATAGCGTCGATACAGCCAATTTTAGATAAAGCCATTGCTGGTGGGCGGCTCACGTCAGCGGATTGTACGGCATTGCTCGAATCGCGTGATTTTGTCCGTATCGGACTCGCCGCTGATGAGATACGCCAGCAAAAGAATCCGGGCGATGTTGTCACGTACATCATCGACCGCAACATCAATTACACCAACGTCTGCAACGTCGTCTGCACATTCTGCGCGTTCTACCGTCGGCCCGGAAAGCCGGACACGTATGTCCATTCGATAGAGGAAATTTGTAAGCGAATAGACGAGACCATAGAACTCGGCGGCACCGGCGTGCTGATGCAGGGCGGCTTGCACCCGGATTTTAATATCGAGTGGTACGAAGATCTGCTATCGACGCTGCACGCGAAATATCCGAAATTTCAGCTTCACTGTTTTTCGCCGCCCGAGATCCACAACATCTCGCTGATCTCAAAACTTGATTACGTAACCATTATGCAACGGCTCAAGGACGCAGGCCTCAATTCACTGCCCGGCGGCGGCGGCGAGATACTCGACGACGAGGTGCGTGTACGTGTTTCGACAAAATGCAATACGCAGGAATGGCTTGACGTGATGCGGGCCGTGCACAAGGTTGGGCTGATCTCGACCGCGACGATGATGTTTGGCATCGGCGATAAAATTGAGCATCGCGTCAGGCATTTGGAGCGAGTGCGTGATGTTCAGGACGAAACCGGCGGCTTTACGGCATTTATCCCCTGGACATTCCAACGCGAAAACACGGCTCTCGGCCGCAAGATCACTGAGGAACCAACCGGCATCGACTACCTCCAAATGCTCGCCGTCTCGCGGCTATTCCTCGACAACATCCAGCACATCCAGGCGTCATGGCTCACCCAGGGCCTAAAGCTCGGCCAGACAGCTCTTCGATTCGGAGCTGATGACATGGGCTCGATCATGATCGAGGAAAATGTAGTCTCTGCGGCCGGGGCCTCGACCTGCGCAAACGAACGCGACCTCCGCTACCAGATCCGCGAGGCCGGCTACACACCCCAGCAGCGGGATATTCTCTACAATTACATCTACCGCGACGGGATCGACAACATCGACACATCAAAATCAATATCGCTCAAAAAGCTTAGCGTTGCATTTGCGGATTGACTTTGTGAGACAAGAATGGGAGGCAATATGTACATACCCGATGGATTTGGCACCATAACGCCATATTTCTTTGTTGACGGCGCCGAAAAGTTTCTTGATTTTCTGGTCGCAGGGTTTGGCGGCGTCGAGCTCGGACGCAGCCTTCGGCCGGACGGTTGCATCGCCAACGCACAAGTACGAATTAACACTTCGACCGTGATGGTGACCGAGGCCGGCGACCGTTTTCTGGCAATGCAGGGGGCGTACTATCTCTATGTCGAGAATGCAGACGAGTCGATGCGGCGAGCCACCGAGCACGGTGCCGAAACAATAATGGAGGTTGGCGACATGCCCTATGGCGACCGCCAGGGGGGGGTTCGCGACCCCTTCGGCAACATCTGGTGGATCTCACAGCGGCTGGTCGAGGAACCGTATGGCTGACACGTTTGTGTTGCCACGCCTGTGACCGATAGACTGGCCCGCACAGAATGATCGGACCGGGGCCTTATCCTCCGATCAAGATTGCCTATCAGGCCTGCGATCTCGATGCGTCGCAGTCTATGCCGCTCAAAAAACTAAGCGTGGCGTTTGCGGATTAAGTTCGAAGACACGATTTTAGTTAGTTCCAGACCGAATTCTCGTATTTTGCTAGCGCGATTTCAGTTGGACAAATCCGTCCTCACTCCACTCTTCGCAGCCTACGCCGTGGTGGACAAAAAATAGGCCGTCGGGATCGTATTTCTTTTTTACGCCCAACAGTCTGGGGTAGTTTGTTCCCCAGAAGGAGCGCTGCCAATTTGGCTCGAAAAAGTTACTTTCCGATACATAAGAGCCCGCGTTAGGAGCGGCCTTTAGGAGTTCGTCCATCGCTTTTTCCACTTCAACCGCGTTACGCCTTCCCCGGGCCACATTCGGTTCGTGCCCCAAAATTCCCTTGAAAGCGAGGGCATCATTGCTCGCGGTGATCGCGAGAGCAAATGCATCCAGTACAGCGGGGTTCATGGCCGTATTTCTTGCGGCCTCAATGTCCTCGACCGGAGCTCCGGCAAGCCCTTTGTTGAAATGCAGGGACATACTCCAATGACGAGTGCTCGCGAACAATGCATCCACGAGTCGATTTTGCTCGGTTTTGTCAAGCAGCGACGCAGGCAGCCAGGCTGATCGATAGGCGTTAAGTATCTGTCCGGCTTCTTCGCCGTCACCCGCCCAGAAAATATTGCCAATCGGAGCGTTCGCTCTTTTATCTTGTCCGATTAGAGTCGGTACATATTTTTTCAAAAACGCCGCATCCCAAAAAAACCTTGCCGGCAAAGCCGCTATCGTGATTGGCTGTTCCATCGAGAATTCTTTCGGAAAGTTACCCAACCACTCTAGAAACGGGAGCCAAACATTCTCAGCCTCCAGTTTGGTCAGTCCCTGAAACACCATGCGTATATCGACCTTATTGCCTGGTTTGAAGACTATCTGCTCGCCCCAATGACGATTGAATAAACTTTCCTGATAGAAACTGATCACCTTTGAGATTAATCGTTGATAAGCTTCGTTGGAGGCTGCCTTGATCGCGCCGAAAACCCCGCCAAAGAATTCAGGAAGTTCCCGCGTCCTGAGTGTCACTTTGGTAACGACGCCAAGACTGCCGCCACCACCGCCTTTTATTCCCCAAAACAGATCCGGGTTTGTACAGGCATTAGCAATTCGTGCCACGCCGTCGGCGGTCACAATTTCTGCCTCGATAAGCCCTGCAGCCGCTATACCATAATTTTTTGAAAAACTTCCAAAACCACCACTTTGAATTAGTCCCGCGACGCCGACTGTTCCGCAGCCTCCGCCCTGTACATAACTACCGCCCTTTGTCGTCACGGCTTCGTATGTGTGCATCCAGATCGCTCCCGATTGGACGGTGACTGCGTACTGCGGAGCCTGTTTTCCCTCGCACCCTTTCCCGACAAAAGCATCGTGCAGCGTGACGCTGTTCATCGCCCGCGTCCAAATCAGCAGCGAGTCAGCTGAGTTGGATGTACCCTGATAGCTATGTCCGCCGCCCTTGACAACAAGACGCAGCTTATTTTTCCGAGCGAAATTAACTGCTGCGACAATGTCAGTAGTGTTTTTTGCAGCCACGGCATACACGCTCGGTGCCGATGTCCATGCATCTACCCAACCGGCAGTTTGCGTCAGACCTGGTTGATCACCGATATAGTAAGGATTTTTTAACTCGTTAAAAAATTCGCCGCATAAAGCTCCGTTAGGTGTGTCCCAGCAAGCGGTCAACGGCGACTCGACCTTGATTAGCCGCCCATCAACTTCTTTGCTCAACTTAGTCCAACTCGCTTCGGAGGGCCATAACGGATCTCCCGGACGGATTCGGCGAAAGGGGCCTTTCGGCAAAGTCACGGCGCTTGCTAATTGCTCGCCGCAACCCGGGAGAATCGTGATCGAAACGGCGTTTTTTATAAATTGTCGTCTATTCATCATACCTATCCAGGCTATCAACATAACGACCGCTAGTGTCATTATATCCTTTACGGTAATAACTGCTTCCTCGTAAACCAAATGTAACGCTCTTCATCGGTTCCGACAATGAAACTGAAACCTGTATTCCATAAAGCTTATTGAGGCGCGGCTTCTGGCGCCACGCCGATTAAATGATCCTACAATTATCTTTACCGTTGTTTATTTTTTATTGTCAAATTGACAAGAACATTCTATAATCTGCATATGAAAAGCCTGCCGGTCGGAGAATTTAAAGCCACTTTATCGGACGTACTCGTAAAGGTGCAGCTGGGCGAGAGCTTTGGCATAACATTCGGAAAAAGCAAAAAACTTGTTGCTTAGATCAATCCCCCAAAAAAACCTAAGAACAAAAAGAAACGAAAACTTGGGATACTCGAGGGCAATATGAATGTTGTTTTTGCTGACGATTTTTAAGATGACAGAAGAAGAATTTGTCAATCTCGGTAAATGAGGTTACTTCTAGACACGCCCACCTTTCTTTGGGCCATTTCACAGCCCGCCAAACTGCCCGCCCGTTCACGTTCGGCAATCGAAGACGATTCAAACCATGCATTTGTGAGTGCGATCAGCTTCTGGGAGATAACCATCAAGGTTCGCATACACAAATTAAGTTTGGGGTCGGATGATGATCTGCTAGTCGCCGCGGCCAGAACAGGTATCGTACCGATCCCTCTCACGTCTGATGAGGTTGCGACCTACGGCAATTTGACAGAAGCGTCTCACGACGATCCATTCGACCGGATGCTGATCTGGCAAGCTATTAGTCAAAAATTGGTTCTTGTCAGTGGCGATGCCGAATTTCGGCGATTTGTGCCCGATGGCTTGAGATTGCTGTGGAAGGGATCGTCAGTATTGAAAGTCTGAAGTAAGATGCCTACGATTACACTTGAAACGCTTATTCACGCTCCCCCTGAGGTTTGTTTCGGTATGATTCGTGACGAACACATTCAGGACGAGCCGCGTCCGGCGGTGTTTGGTGATGTGGGGATCGGGCAGAAGGTTACTTTTAAAAGCAGACAATTTGGGATCGAGCAGCAGTTGACGGTTGAGGTGGTCGAATGTGATCCGCCGTGTCGGCTGGTGGATAAGATGACAGAGGGTAAGTTCAGGTCGTTTAGGCATATCCACGAATTTATGCCGCGTGATTATGGAACACTGATGCGGGATACGCTGATCTGGGAATCGCCTTTTGGTATCTTTGGTTGGATCCTGGATAAATTGCTACTAAAACAGTACCTGCAAAAACTCGTAATAACTCGAAACGCTAAGCTAAAAGCAATTGCTGAAAGCCAAAGCGCCTAATTCTTACCCAAGTATTACAAACCGTTTCCATCCAACCTGTTAACCTAAAGATGTATTATTTTAGCGGTTTTATAGATCATCAATGCAAAACGTTCTCGAGTTCGAAAAGCCCCGCACCCGTATCAATTGGAAAAATGTCACGATAATCACATCGTTTCACCTGTTGGCAATTCCCGCGTTATTCACGTTTGGCTGGCCAAATCTGGCGGCGTTGCTGATCGGCAACTGGATCGTCGGGAGCCTTGGCGTTGGCCTCGGCTGGCACCGCTTGCTGACACACCGCGGTTTTAAGGCGCCGAAATGGCTCGAATACACGCTCTCGATCTTTGCGACGATGTCGATACAAGATTCGCCTGATAAGTGGGTGGCGACGCACCGCATCCATCACGCTTTTACCGAAACTGAGAAAGACCCGCACTCGACGCGGGCGGGTTTTTGGTGGGCGCAGATAGGATGGATCGTTTGGGGCACGGCGCAGGATCATGACGAGGCGACGCTAAAACGCTACGTGCCCGACCTGATGAAGGATCCGGGCCACACCCTGATCTCGCGATTTTATTACGTTCCGATCATCATATCTGCCCTCATTTTGTTCGCCCTTGGCGGATGGACAATGGTCATGTGGGGCGTATTTGCCCGCGTAGTGGTTGGTTGGCACACAACGTGGTTCGTTAATTCACTTTCACACATCTTCGGCTCGCGGCCGCATGACACTGGCGACGATTCGACAAATAACTGGTTTGTCGCTCTGCTCACGTTTGGTGAGGGCTGGCACAACAATCATCATATGTCGCCGACCTCAGCTCGGCACGGTATTGAGTGGTATCAGTTCGATATGAATTGGATCGCGATCCGTATCCTCGAAAAGTTCGGATGGGCCACAAATATCCGAGTTTTCGATACGGAGAAACAGCCGGCGAAATTGAAACAAGCGGCGTAAAGGCATAGAATGCAAAAAGATTTGCCACGCGGGAAGTTGCAAAAATGGCGACTAAACTTCTAACATTTTTTATCACCTTTGCTTCCAGTATCGTTATCGGCACCGGTCTATTTTTCTTTCTACTGCTTGCCCTCAACGGCTATAACGGGGCCGACGGGGAATGGGGAATTTACACCTATATCGGACTTGCCTTCGTGGTCACGGTCGTTTGCAGTTTGCTCAGCGTTCTCCTGGTTAATTACCTGGTGAAACGAAAACAAAAGACCGGTATTATTGCAGGGCTAATCGCAACGCCGATTTTTGTAATTCTCGGAGCGGCCTTAAATTTTGTCGCCGTTGTTATTGGAATCATTGTTGCCGAAGTTGTTCGAACAAATTTTTGATGTGATCAAGACGTATTCGGAATTTTGGGATTTCTATGTGCAAGA
>JBDSCV010000246.1:0-4507 GCA_039920905.1 Pyrinomonadaceae bacterium | reverse complement strand
GAGCCGGTCGTCCCGATTGCCGACAATGGGCCAAATCGAGCGTTTACCGATGCAACCATTAAACTCACTTTGGAAAGAGGTATGAATGCGGCAATAGAAAGCTATAAAAAGCGAAATAAGAAAATTGATTTGCTGGAAAACGTCATTAACGCTAAAGGCTACGATCTGATTAAGGAAAAGAAGCTGAAAGAAGCGATTGAGATTTTCAAACTAAACGTTTTCGCTTTTCCGAAATTAGCAAATGCCTTTGATAGTCTGGGCGAGGCATATCTCGAAGCCGGCGATAAGAAATTGGCGGTTGAAAACTATAGAAAGAGTTTATTACTCAATCCGGAAAATGAGAACGCAAGCGAGATTCTAAAAAGACTCGAAAATAGGTAAGCCTTGTGCTGCAACAAGGAATGGATACGACCTCGACGGCACCATCACCGACGGCGGCGAACTCACCGAAAGCTACGCCATCGAAAACGGCGAAGTAAAAATGTCCAAACCAGAACTCATCGCCATGATCGAAAACGCGGGCTTCGAGGCGGTGGAAAGGGATACGGTGTATAATCGCGTTGAGAAAGCGAGGGCTTAGAACAATATGACTGCATTATCAAGGATCACATTCGACTCAAAAGTAATGGGCGGCAAGCCATGCCTTCGCGGCATACGTGTGACGGTCGGGACCATCGTTGGGCTTATCGCCTCGGGGCATTCATTCAGCGATATACTCAAGTCATACCCCTATCTTGAGCAAGCTGACCTGCGTGAAGCCCGATCCTACGCGGCATGGCGTGCGGAAGAGAGCGAGTTGCCGCTCGTGGCCGCATGAAAATTCTGATCGACATGAATTTGTCCCCCGATTGGATGGCCGCTTTTTTCGGCTAATGATATCGAATCAGTGCATTGGTCACACATCGCCGATCCGCGCGCAGAAGACTCCGCGATCATCGAATATGCTCGAAACAATAACTACATAGTTTTCACGCATGATCTTGATTTTGGTGCGATCCTCGCCGTGACCGGTGCCTCAGGCCCAAGCGTTATCCAGGTTCGAACACAAGATATCTTGCCGTCGTATTTGGCGGCCAGACTGATCCAGGTTTTGGACGACGCAAAGGAATTTCTCGAATCAGGAGCATTGATAGTTGTAGACGAAGGCCGCTCCAGAATTCGTATCTTGCCGCTGAACAGGGAAAAGTAAGTGGCGGCGAGGTCAAAATGCCCAAACAAGAACTCATCGCCATGATCGAAAACGCCGGCTTCGAGGCTGTGGAACGTGATACGGTCTATAATCGCGTGGCGGCAGTGTAAGTTTGTGGTTCAATGACCGCGTTCTTGCCTACAATGATAAAATGATTTTGAGGTGACGAGATGACCGTTAAAGAAGCCGTATTAGAAAAATTAGATGCAATGCCAACCTTTCGGCAGCAGGAGGTTCTCGATTTCGCGGAGTTCCTTGAGGCAAAACAGTTAGTGCGCAAGCCGCGACGCTCAATGCAGGGTGTGCTTTCGCATTTGAAAATTAACTTTACCGAAGCCGACATGCGCGAAGCTCGCAACGAAATGTGGCGTGGCTACACAAAGGATTCTGAGGACGAAAAATAGTGATGGACGACATTGTAATCGACACGCATATCGTCATTTGGTATTTCACCGGTCCAAAGATGCAGTCAAATCCCGCACAGTCGGCTATCGTCAAAGCACAAGAAAGCGGCAGTGTGATTTATGTTCCGTCGATCACCATTGTCGAACTTACCTATCTAATTGAAAAGAATCGAGTCCCTGCAGATGTTGCTGTCAAACTCCGCGAAGCCTTGGATGACGATACAACCGCGTTTAGTCTGGTTGAACTTACTCGCGGAGTGGCGGACGACGTTCAGAGGATCGATCGTTCCATAGTTGGCGATATGCCCGACCGGATCATCGCAGCCACTGCATTACATCTCGGCCTTCCGCTGATAACAAGCGATGGCAATATTCAGAAGCTGACGAATGTCGAGACGATATGGTAAAGCTCACCGACGGCGTCGAGCTACGCGGTCGAAAACGGCGAGGTCAAGATGTCCAAACAAGAGCTCATCGTCATGATCGAAAACGCCGGCTTCGAGGCTGTGGAAAGAGATAAGGTCTATAACCGCGTCGCGGTAGTGTAAGTTTGTCGTCCAGCTTTGCGTTGAGAGGAGTAAGATTATGACCCAAAAACGGTTAGGAACAGTCGTCCCCGTAGCGATCTTGCTGCTTTCTATACTTTCTTGCGCTCCCTTTATGAACGTCACCAAGCCCACGCAGGTTGTGGACCTTGCGCCAATGGTGGGCAAGTCGCTGCAGGAAATGACAACGCTGCACGGACCACCAAAGCAAATGGGGATTTGCCATGGCTGGGACCTTGCTGAAGGTGTATTGTCGGTGTGCTATAAGTCCGGTGACAGCTCTAAGAAAATGATGGAGACCCTCCACTATCGACTTCCGCCGACGCCCCTCTTTGGGCCAAGCACCGCAGTTAGCTCGCCTGAGGAAATGGCGGCGCTCGTCAAGATCGACCTCCAGGGCAGGAAGCCCGACACATCGATCCAGGGCGGCTACGGCTACGATAATTACGTTCTGAACGGTAAGGCTGTCGATCTCTTTTTCGACGGCGGGCCAAAAAGAATTGTCGGCGTCAGAGTGGACGTCAAATGATCGAACTTGGCAACTCGAGCAAAAGAGTGGCCTCCGTCCTCAAAGACGATGGGACTCTGATTACGGCGGAGATATTTTGAATCAGATCAAGGCAAAATGCTAAAGAGTTCGATCCGAAGCCGCGCAAGTCGCTCCCGAAGCCCTGATACTGCCTCACGACGCGGTGCAAATTGGTCACGAAGCGATTAAAATTGCTTACGAACCCTAACAAGTCGGTCACGAAGCTCGAAAAGTTGCGCACGAAGGCTGTAAAAACTCAAACGAAGCGGTTACAATTTCTCACGAAGCCAGAAAATTTTTGTTCGAAGCACGACCAACCGCAGACGAAGCGGTTAAAGTCGCATTTTATTTGAAAAAAGTGCCGGATTATCGACGACGAGTTTGATACGAAGAGCACAGCACCTAAACCGAAGGAGGAAAATGACCGATGAATGATAATGAAAGAAGACGATAAGAGATGTTAGTTCGAGTAAAGCAGTTTGGGATCGATAACGCGGGGGATTTTACCGGTATCGCGACGACCAAATTCTCGGAGATCGACAGTATTGTTGGTGGCACTGAGTCTCAGGCCGCCGCCCAGCAATCGGGATTTGGCGAGGCCGCCCAGCAGTTCGAGGTTAAGGACACGTCCCGCGAAAACCTGCGTGACGAAATGTCAGCCATCGCGCGAACCGCCCGTTCGATGGAATATTCGTTCGACGGTATCGCCGACAAGTTCCGTTTTCAGCGAAATATGAACGACGCCGAAATGCTTGCACGCGGGCGGGCGTTTCACACCGAATCTCAGCCCTACAACGCGGACTTCATCGCCTACGGGCTCGCCGCGTCGTTCCGTGCCGACCTCAACGCCGCCTGCGACGCCTTTGAAGCGAGCTTCGCCACGACAGCTTCCGCCACCGCCGAACACGTCGGCGCCACAGCCGAATCAGGGGCCAAGATCCGCGAAGGCATGGTCGCCGTCCGCACCGTCGACGGCATCGTCTAAAACAAATACGCCAACAACCCCGGCAAACTAGCCGCTTGGCTAAGTGCGTCACACGTCGAAAAAGCACCGAAGAAAAAGGATCCCCCAACCCCTTAGGAATGAAAGAAGCGAAACCTTCACAACTCATCGTGGGTGACCTTTCGAAGCATCAAGGTAAGAATTAATGAGAAAAATAATTGCAGCCGAATTCATGACAATTGACGGTGTCATACAGAACGAGGAGAATGACGGGGACGGGTTTAAGTATGGCGGGTGGTTTTTTCCCTATGCGGACGAAGTGACGGGGGCCGTGGTACAAGCGCGGCTGGCCAAGCCGGTAGATCTGCTGTTAGGGCGAAAGACCTTTGACGGTTGGGAAACGTATTGGCCTACGCATTCGAACTTCTGGCCGAACGTCCTGACCGCCACGAAGTACGTCGCCTCGAACACACGTGACTCCAGCGATTGGCAGCCAAGCGTCTTTTTAAGCGGAGACCTTGAGGAAAAGGTTCGCGAGCTCAAACAAACCGAGGGCCCAAATATCCACGTCTTCGGAAGCGCTGATATGCTCCAGACTCTATTCAAGGCCGATCTTATCGATGCGCTCGATCTCATGATAATCCCGGTCACGCTCGGCACCGGAAAACGCCTGTTCCAGAACGGTACGATCCCGGCAGCATTCAAGGTGACGGAGAGCAAGGTAGCACCAAAAGGGATCATCTGTGTAACATACGAACGCGACGGGGACGTAAAATCCGGCTCTCCTCAGATCAAAGAGGACGATCAATAACGACATTCGACACGGCGCGCAAGATCGCGGCTTGCGTGGCTCCGTGCGATAATGTGGTCATAGGAGATTTGAATTACGACGCAAGC
>JBDSCV010000245.1:0-1994 GCA_039920905.1 Pyrinomonadaceae bacterium | reverse complement strand
TTGATTGTCGTCGGCAATTTGACTCCGTCGAAATCCCTGTAATCCTGATAGTCTACCTGAAAAACATGATTGCCAAAGATCGTCGGACTCGATGCCACTCGCCGTACCAATAAACCTGAGATCGCGTCAAAATAAAGCCGTTCCCGCTTATTGTCAGCCGTCGTTGCCAAAAGCATATTGACCTCGTGCCCATCGATGCGATCAAGAAAACGGAATTCCAGTTTATTATAGATCATCTGCAAATTCACATTAAAAAAAAGCTGGGCTTCACGTTGGATCTGTTCCGATTCATCGGGTTTTAACTCGATTTTTTCATTACCGCCGTATTTAAGGACAGACTTTCCGTCAAAGATCTCGGTTACGACATATTTGCCATAAGTCGTTTTAGCCGAGAGCCTATTTTCCTTCTGAAATATCTCCTCGGGTTCAGATGTCTTCCCGTCCGGCTCGACCCGGCTCGCACGCACCTCACGCGATGTGATCTTTGCTATCTTTTCCTTTCCGCCCAGAGCTTTTTCATATTTTGCCAGGATATCCTCGACCGCAGGTTTCTTTTCAGGCTGCTTCGGACGTTCCTCGACCGGCTTTGCACTTGTCAGGGGGAAGCTCGGCTGCGGATGCGAAATGCCGTGATGACAAGTATTACAGTTGATCTCCGGTCGCCCATTGAAATTGGCCTTGTTCAGATCAAAGGTCATCTTCATCATCGTGCGGGCTGTGTCCTTGTGTTCAAACCCCTCTTTTTCGTAGTCGCCATCATTTGAGGCATGACAAAATCCACAGTTTACCCCAAGCGAGGCCGAAATCATGTTCATAACTTTGCCCATCTGTTCTGCCGGCATGTCGTTCAACACCTTTATACTCTTGAATTTCTGCCCCGCCGTCTCGACCTTTGTCTGCGCCGATTGCCGTGACTGAAAAAATGCGAGGGCGGATGCCAGAATGGCCGCAAAAACAATGGCTAATTTGATCTTATTTCTCATTCAAAATGCTGCCCCCTTGAAAATCGAAATTACGTCTTGGTTGAAACTTTCTTCGGCGGAAGTGACGCCACCAGCGTCCAGAGAACGGCAAATGCTACGCCAAATCCGACAAACGAGGCATAATCGTAAAGCGGCCTAAGAGTTGGAATTATCAACCCGATCCACGCAAAAAAGCAACTCAGTGTCACAGTGCTTTCACCTATCACTCATCCAACAGGCCCCCCGCAAACAGCTTTTGGCCGCCGAGCGAAGTGTGGAACGCCCAGCCGGCGAGCGCCAGCACGGCGACGAGGACGGCGATCGTGTAGCCACCGTACCAGGCTGAAAAGTCGGTCGTTATCGGTACGCTGCCCAAAAGAGCCGAAACAAAGATAGCAGTTGTCATCGTCAAGAGGCCGAACCGAAGAATAACAATCACTGTAAGCCCGTGGGTCAATATTTGGAACGGCGTCATAAGCAGCGGATCGGTTTCTCCCAATACGTTCATTGCTGTAAAGATCAGAACAAACAGCAACGTCGTAAGCCACTGTCGACGCGTGACGACTCGCAATAAAAAGATCAAGAAAAACAGGAGCAGCGATATGCCGATCGCAGCGTTCATTTTGCTCAAGACCCCTGTAGCGAACAGCTGACGAATGCCGAGCCAGGCGTCCAATGATGATAGCGAATCCTGTGGAGCCGCCCCGATTTGGAAGAGGACAAGGTTTTGGAACAGATCGACGAGCGATAAGAAGACGGCGACGACGATCGCTATCAGTACATCACGTCCGACAAGCGGGTCTCGAACACTGCCGTCAAGCACCCGGGTCCACGTGACGATCGTATCCGGCCAGCGCCGCCGTACATATGGTTCAAGTGCTATATAAAGCAGCCAAACGAGCCCGGCCGCCACCAACGCCTGACCTAAAGACATAAAAAAGAAGCGGGTAACCTCGTCAAAGGTGGGGGCGTGATCCGCCCCGAATATCCAGACAAGCATTGTGGTCGCAAAAACAAAGAACGATAGCCGGG
>JBDSCV010000244.1:0-2650 GCA_039920905.1 Pyrinomonadaceae bacterium | reverse complement strand
TGTTCGCCTTTACCATGGCCGCACAGATACCGCAGCCCAAAGACGTACTTGGCTTCACGCCCGGCGACGATAGAAAGCTCGCAAACTGGGCAAAGGTTGTCGAATATTTTCAGAAGCTAGACGCGGCGTCAGATCGCGTGATGTTCCAGGAGATCGGCAAGACAACGATGGGTGCTCCGTTGACCTACGCGACTATCAGTTCGCCGGAGAATCTTAGGAACCTCGAAAAGTATAAACAGATCAACGCCAAGCTCGCCGATCCGCGTACGTTCAAGAGCAACGACGCCGAGGCAAAACGGCTGATCGCAAAGGGCAAGACGATCGTGATGATAACCTGCGGGGTCCATTCGAACGAGGTAGGTTCGACGCTCTCAAGTATGCTCATCGCTTATAAGCTGGCGAGCGACAATAGTGCGGATATTAAGAAAATTCTCGACAACACGATCATCATTCTCGTGCCGTCTCTTAATCCCGATGGCGTGGATATTATAAATAACTGGTACCAGAAAACACTCGGAACCAAATTTGAAGGAACCGAGCCGCCGGAGCTCTATCACAAATACGTCGGCCACGACGACAACCGCGACTGGTACGCCTTTACGCAGGTCGAGACGCAGCTCACGGTCGATAAGATTCACAACGTCTGGCACCCGCAGATCGTCAACGACATCCACCAGCAAGGCGAGCTTGGCTCAAGGCTTTTTCTGCCGCCGTATATGGACCCGGTCGAACCGAACGTGCCGAAGCAGATCGTCGATGGCTACACCGAGCTTGGAAATTACGTCGCGGCCGACCTGCGCAAACAAGGCCTGCAGGGCATCACGACCAATTCGACCTACGACGCATGGACACCGGCACGGGCGTATTCGCATTACCACGGCGGAGTGAGAATTTTAAGCGAAACTGCCTCGTGCAAACTCGCAACGCCGATCACTGTAAAATATGACGAGTTGCGAAACGGCCTCGGCTACGATGTCCGAACCGAATCCCCAAACTTCGGCCCCGTCTGGAAAGGCGGCGAATGGCACATCCGCGACATCACAAACTACATGACCGCCGCCGCATTCAGTATCCTCCACAACGCCGCAGACAACCGTGAAAAATGGCTGACGAATTTTTATGCAATTGGGAAAGAAGCGGTGAGGCTGAGGAAAAAGGGGGAAACGGTAGAACTCGAAGTTAGTTCGTCCGTTAAGTTCGAGAAAATTCTGAAAACCGCGGACGTTGAATTTCATGAAAGTTTCAAAACACCTGATACTGGTGACTACGTAATTTCGATTCCAATGAATCAACCATATGCGAATTTTGCTAAGACCTTATTAGAAAAACACGTATATCCCGATTTGAAAGATGGGAATGGAAATCCGATACCTCCTTATGACGTGACTGCACACACACTTTCGCTTTTGTTGGGACTGGAGGTTGAACAATCAACCAAGCCACTAAAAAAGGCCGGCCTTCGGTGGGGTTATCCTTCTAAGATGGGATGTGAAGATCGAAAAGCCACGTGGGTTCAGATTTATCGCTCGGAAATTCCGGCAATTGATGAGGGATGGACACGTTTTGTAGTTGAAGAACGTGGAAAGTACGTTTCTTCATACTTTTGCGAAGATATCCATTTATCCGAGTCAAGTAATAAAAAGATCCGAAATAACGCGTTTGAGGCTCCGACTATTATTTTCCCCGATCAGCCGCCAAATCAGATCCTCAACGGCTATGCAAAAGGCACGATGCCGGATGAATATACGGGCGGCGTGGGACGCGAGGGCGTTGAGAATCTGAAAAAGTTTGTCGAGGCCGGCGGGACGCTTGTGTTCCTGAACCGGTCGTCCGATTTCGCCATCGAACAGTTTAACCTGCCGATCCGAGACGTTACCAAAGGCCTCGCCCGTAAGGATTTCTACATCCCCGGCTCGATCCTCCGCACCGAGCTTGATACGACAAACCCGATAGCCAAAGGAATGCCAAAAGAATCAATAGCGTGGTTCGAAAGCGGGCCGGCGTTTGAGGTGCTGTCCGGTGTCAGTAGCCCGACCGTGAGGGAGGGCAACATGGCCCTTACTGACGTGCGAGCTACTGACACGATCCGAGTCATCGCCCGATACCCGTCCGATCCGAAGCAGATCCTGCTTTCCGGCTGGCTGCTCGGAGCAGAAAAAATCGCCGGAAAGGCCGCACTTGTCGAAGTAAAAATAGGCAAAGGCAAGATCATATTATTCGGCTTTCGCCCGCAATATCGCGGCCAAAGCCTGGCGACATTTCCGTTATTGTTCAACGCGATATCACAGTAAGATTTGAACGCGGATGTAGCGGATCGGGCAGATAAACGCGGATAAGAAAAAGTTAGATAAAAAAGCTATCTGAAATTTCTGATCGGTGAAAAACCCGCTCTGTCCGCCAGATCGGCGTTCAAATTTTCTTTTAGTATTCGAAATGTTAGGCTCTATTCTTTCACTAATGAAAGAAGACATACAAGAAACCCGTCTCGATAATGGCCTGACAATTCTCACCGACCGGATGAAAGGCGTGCGTTCGGCAACGCTCGGGTTCTTTTTTCGTGTCGGGTCGCGGCATGAGCCTAACGAACTGAACGGCATCTCGCATTTTATCGAGCACACCGTTTTCAAAGGCACGGCGAAACGCACCGCCC
>JBDSCV010000243.1:0-2961 GCA_039920905.1 Pyrinomonadaceae bacterium | reverse complement strand
AAACTGCCGTTCGTAGAAAGCGTTGCCGAGGTTAGGATGCACGTCTCGACCTTGTCAAAGAGTTTTTCTTGCAACAGAGCCGAAACATCGACCGGCGAAGCCTGCAGAAACACCCCGCGACCACGGCGTTCGAGCCAATAGACAAAGTTCCGGTCGGCCTGTTTGACGATAAAATCGAGATCGAACCTTGTTTGCCGAATACGTTTGACGACACTCTCGGCCTCGGGTATTTTCTCGGAAAAAACATCAACGTTGGTTTCGAGCTGCGACAGAGCGTCGTCAAGCGCGTGGTAAGTTTCGCCAAGAGCGGTCGGCTGACCCTCGCCGTCACTGCCGCGATTAGAAAATGCGTCGGCGAGCAGCGGGAAACGGCCCTCCGAAGGGCGAGCCTGCGTAAATCTCACCCAAAACTGTTCCGAGAAACCAATAATGCGGGCAGACGATCTAATGATCCCGGCGGTCGCGATGGCATCGTGAATCGGCAGATCACCGGCGTCGCGGACCAGCTCGTCGATCCGAAAATTCGAGACCTGAAACCCGAAGTAATCAGCCGCAATGTCCTCGATGAGGTGAGCCTCGTCAAAAATGACTGCTCCATAATCGGGAATGACTTTCCCAAACTGGTTGCCGCGCACATTGAGATCGGCGAAAAAAAGATGATGATTGACGATGACGATGTCGGCGTTATCAGCCCCGACACGCATCCGCGTGATAAAACAGGGCTCAAAATCAGGACATTTCTGACCGATGCAGATCTCGCTTTTGGCATTGATTCGATTCCAGAACGGCAGATTTTCGGGCAGATATGTCAGTTCGGCGCGGTCGCCGGTCTTTGTTTCGCGCGACCATTCGAGAACGTGCCGAAAATTGTTAACCTCGCCAATGCCGTCGAGTATCGGCTGGTCATCGCTTTTGTGCAGGCGGTAGAGACAGGCGTAGTTGGAGCGGCCTTTCATATAGGCAGCCGTGAACTTTTTTGGCAAGATCTTTTGCAAAAAAGGGATGTCCTTTTCCATCAACTGCTCCTGAAGATTTTTGGTGCCGGTCGAGATGATGATCCGCTTTTTTGCTCTGAGCGATTCGTTGATGGCTGGAACCAGATAGGCGAGTGTTTTGCCCGTGCCGGTTCCGGCCTCGACTATCAGATGTTTCTTTTCCTGAAACGAGCGGGCGATTGCCTCTGCCATTTTGATCTGGCCCTCGCGATATTCGTAGTTTTCATGAGATTGCGAGATGAGGCCGGCCGGGCCGAATACCTCTTCGAAGCCGTCAGTTACCTTTGATTGTGTTTTTGCACTGCCCATATCTATTGACTTAGAGCCGTTTTGGGTAACATTACGTTTTGCAGCCAAAGTCGGCCTTAATTATGGTCAAAGCCAAAGATTTTCGCGGGTATATACGGCTTTCACGCATCTTGCTTTATCTTAATGTTTTTGCACTTTTAATTCGAAGCCGAGCTAGGTTTTTGTCCCCCCTGAAGTAAGAGGCACCTCCAAACCATGCGTTAAACGTCGTTTATTTCGGTGTTGACTTTTGGCTGTTTCCGATCTATCCTTTAAGTATTAATTGATCGATTTCCCAAACTTTACCGGTCTTTACACCGTCCAAAGGATGAGCATTAGATTTGAGCTGAGGCATCGATATTTATGAGAATTGTTACCGGCAGATCTGCGATGGTGAAGTCAATAATTATCCTTGTATTTGCGGGATTTTTCGGGATATTTTGTATTTTTGGTTTTGGCGACAAAGCTGCCGCCTCGGCGCAAGGGCCTTCACCATCGCATACAGATGCGCCCGGTGAAGACAACTGCACGGCGTGTCACATATCGTTTCCAGTCAATAGCGGAGCAGGTTCTGTGCAGATACTCGGCGTGCCCGCGAGTTACTTTCCAAATCAGCCGATCCAGATAACTGTAACGACCAGCGAATTGGGCGCCAACGCTTATGGATTTCAAATTACCGCCATTGACGGCACCGGAGTTGGCCGAGGCACATTTACGCTGCCGGTCCAGAGTCAGCCCAAAATGCAGATAGTGAACAATCTGGTCGGCGGGACACTACCGCGTTCATATGTCGAACATACCGAGGACGGCTTATTCACAATCGGTCAATTTGGATCCAATTCATGGACTTTTACATGGACCGCACCGCCGCAAACAGCCGGACAGATCGTCTTTTATGCAGCGGGAAACGGTGCCGACGGGTTTGGCAATCCGACCGGTGATTATATTTATACAACAACAAGATCGAGCGTCCCGGCCACACCAACGTCTGTAACAATTGCCGGAAAAATTCTGACGCCTGACGGCCGGGGGGTTCAAGGTGCAAAGGTGGTTCTGACCGGCAACGGCGTTACAAGAAATATTCTGACAAGTTCTTTCGGATTCTACAGCTTTCCGGATGTTACGACAGGTCAAAGCTATACTTTGAACGTTCAATCAAAAAGTTACAGATTTGCATCGAAGACGGTATTTTTGATCTCGGCTTTATCTAACTTCGATTCCACCGGCCAGGAATAACGCTTTAGTCTCCACGTTTCACACCTTTCCAACGTAAAAATCCCGCCGGATGTTGAACATCTGGCGGGATCTCGGAAGAAACAATGAGCTAACAAAATGCGTTCAAGCTAGGGCTTGATCGGCGCGGTTTGTGCGGGCTCGGCGCACTAGTCCGGGTGATTGAAAGACGACGGGCGGCTCAACGGGTGAGGAGTTTGATGGCGGATTACCCATTGGAACCGGCTGTAGAATACTCGCAGGACGTGGTGCGGTACCGTTTTGAGTCATCGCCGCGTAATCCGGACGCGTTGTGCGGGGTGTGATAAAAAAAAGAGGGGTCAAGACTAGTTAAACATCTTATAATATAGGATAAGACTAGTAATGACAGTAAGTTACAAGATATTAGAGCGTGCCCGAATTTCGCGCAAGAAATTTCGACAAATATTGCTCTATTTTTCGCTTG
>JBDSCV010000242.1:0-3308 GCA_039920905.1 Pyrinomonadaceae bacterium | reverse complement strand
ACATCCTCCTTGATAGTTTTAGAAATCACGCAGCCGGGCGAAATATCAACTTATCTACCGAACCCGAGTGCACAATTCCCAGATTTTTTACTGAACTACAATGTTTCCCTTATGCATTCCCATCCCGCAGGCAAAAGCGATATTGCCAGACTGCTCCGGCGTAATTTTTATCGTTACAGGCTTGCCGATGGGCAGGTTCCTCGTAATGCCGAGCGACGGAAAAACGACTTTGCTGCCGCAGCCTTGCTTATCCTTTCGGGTAAAAATCAGCGTCACCGGATAGCCTTCCTCAACATTGATGCTCGAAGGGCTAAAGCCGCGTTTGCTGACGCTGATGCGAACGGTCTTCGGATGTTTTACAACACCTTTCTTTATTGCGTTGTGATTCGTTTTATCGCTCGCTCCATTTGCAAGCACGGCGTTTCCGCCAAACAGCATCGCCAGCATCATCGAAGCGGCGACGAGTGATCTCATCATTTGTTTTTTCATTTTATTTTTCCTCTATTTCGTCTGAACTACTGCACCGAAACTTTTCCTTTATACATATTCATCCCGCACGCGAATGAAACTTCATTGCTTTTCAAATCGCTCAGATCAACAACGACGACCTCCCCAACGGGCAGCTTCTTCGTGATTTTCAAATCTTTGAAAACGACTTCGCCGCCGCAGTTTTCTTCGTCACTGCGATAGAACGCGATCTTCATCGCCTCGCCTTTTTGGAAAACAACGCTGTCGGGTTCGTATCCGTCCTTGCTGAGAATGACCCGCTTGGCATCGGCAGGAAACTGAACCTCGGAAACCGGCCTTATCGCCGCTTTTGCA
This sequence comes from Pyrinomonadaceae bacterium, assembly GCA_039920905.1. Taxonomy (GTDB): domain Bacteria; phylum Acidobacteriota; class Blastocatellia; order Pyrinomonadales; family Pyrinomonadaceae; genus OLB17. Next base: position 2,486 of record JBDSCV010000242.1, on the reverse strand, counting down.
CCTTCCTTTATGTCGACGATAAAGGGTACGGTTATAACTTTTCCGGCACGTTGAAATTGCGCGAATATCTTGAAGAGGCCGCTCTTGGGGAAAGTTGTATGGGCCGAAATTTCCGACGGACTCTGCACCGTTGAGCCTTTCCCAGCATTCTTATCGTCGTGCGAATGTGGTTTGCTTTCATCCACTTGTTTGTCTGTCGCACCCAAATTGTTCATGTCGTGACCGCCGTCGGCGTGCTCTGCTTTCGACATCGGATGTGCGTGGACAAATTCCTTGAGATCCTGGCTGATGATGACAAAATGCGCGAGCTCGCCGAGATAGTTTTGAAGATCAGTTGCGGGCTGTCCGGATGCCGCATCAAAAGCGTGAAAGTTGAGTGTTAACTCCTGTCCCGCTTTTATTTCAGCGCTCGGTTTCATTACAACGCGTAGCCCCCCAACGGTATTCTCAAATTTCTTGTCTGCAACGAGCGACACTTTCGGCCGTTCGCTCCCTGCAACCTTCACATTGATCTGTTCAACAACCTGGACTGCGGCCTTTGGCGTAAAATCGGTATAGATCGTGTAGTCACCGCCATTAGGGAAGGTATGCTGGACACGATAGCTGCCGTCCTCCGCCTGCTGCTCGGGATGGACGTGATAAAACTCGGCAAGGTCCCGTGAAACTATAAGAACGTGCATCGGCTGTTCATGCACGATCTGCAGATCTTTCACCGTCGATCCCTGTTGATCCTTGACCGTAAAGATCAAGGCCGCCGGTTGTCCGGCCTGTATCTGCCCGGGATCACTCGTGTAATCAACCCAAAACGTCCGGTGAGAATCAATCGTGGCGTTTTTATCTGCGCCGTTTGCAGCCGTGCCCTTATTTGCATTGTCGTTGATCTGGCTGGTCGCTACGCCGCCACACGCGGCAAAAAACACCGTAAGCATTGAAATAATAAAAACGAATCCCGTAATAATTAACTTTCTCATTCTTTTTCCTTGATTTATCTAGCGCCAGGCTGCGTAGAACGAAGCTGGTAAATTCCTTCTGTTACAACACGCTCGCCTTCTTTTAATCCGGATCTAATTTCGTAATAATCCGCGCCTTCCGATCCCAATGCGACAGGCCGCTTTTCGAACGTTTCGCCGCCCGTAAATACAAAAACAAATGTCTGGCCCTGCTCAGTCACGACCGCTTGTTTGGGCACGGATAAAACCTGTCGATCGCCTGTCGTATCGATGGTTACGTCAACAAACATCCCGTCTTTCAGTCGGCCGAGCGGATTTTTCATCTCATAGATAACCGGTATGGTACGTGTCTGCTCGTTGACCGTCTGGCCGATCGATAACAGCCGGCCGTCGCCGTCCGACGTTCCTACGGAATAAACCTCGCCTGACAAAGCGGCGTTGGTAAAACTTGCCCGTGTCGATTCGCGTACGGTCGTCAGGTCGCGTTCGAAGACCTGGGCCTCGATCAGTACGGTTGAGAGATTGACGATGGAGATCAGCTCGGTTCCGGACTCGACCTGTTGCCCGCTCGTCGCCTTGATTTCGTTGACGATGCCTGTCGTCGGCGCCGTTAAGGGGAAGGTTTTTGTCGGTTGATTCACACGGGGCGATACGAAGATCGCCTGTCCGGCCTGAGATTGTTTGATCTGAGTTTCGATCAAAACGACCTGCTTCTCGGCGGCAACCACTTCCTGTTCGCCAACCCAGACTGCTGTCTGTGCTTCCTCGATGCGTTTTCTCGGGGCGGCATTTACCGCCACGAGATTCTCCGCGCGTCGCAGTTCGCGTTGAGCTTGGGCAAGCCGCGTCCGTGCCTGTTGGGCTTTGGATCGTTGTTCAGCCTGCTGCGCTTGTAGCTGCAACACCGTGTTTCGCAGCTCTAACCGTTTTGCTTCGATCTCGCGTTGTTGGGCCGCGACCTCGAGCCGCTGCGACTCAAGATCGACCTGTCCCGACACGTCAAGAATCTGCTCTACATAGCCTATCCGCTCGCCTCGGCCCACTGCCGAGCCGAGTGTTAATCCTTCGCGCAGAACGATGCGACCTGCAACCGGCGGAACGACCACCGCCCGGGCGTCAGGCCGGGATCTGACAACCCCGGTTGTCTTTAATCCGCTCGTAATGCTTCGTATCGTGACTGCTTCGGTCTTGATGCCAAATAACAATTGGGATTCTTTAGGGATCGTCAGCACAGCCGCCGCCGACAGCTCATCTTTCCGAGTTTCATCCGCTCCGATTGGTGGAATTTCGGCCGCCGCTCTCGTTTCGCTCGGCGGCAGAAAAAATGCAAGTGCGATCGCACCGACGCCGAAGAGCAAGAGTGCCAAACCTGCCAGCGGCACAGCTCTCTTGTAATTTACTTTGCCCTCGCCACGCCGTCGGGCAGAGTAAAAAATAAGGCCAAGCGAGCCAAGAGTCAGTAATCCCAAAATCAATAAGCCCACCCAAAACGAAGTGCGGACTGGCCCCCGAACTACGGTGACGGGAAAATCCGCC
>JBDSCV010000241.1:0-7114 GCA_039920905.1 Pyrinomonadaceae bacterium | reverse complement strand
CAATAAACAAAAATCACGCGTCCGAGCGGCGGTCGAGCATCCGTTTGGCTTTATGCGAAAGAAATTAAAGGTGACGGTGCTCACGGCCAAAAACAAGGCCCGCAACGCTCTCAGATTCGACATGTGGTGCATCATTTACAACGTCTGCCGGGCCTCGTTCCTGCTAAAACGGCAAATCGCCTAGCAGAACCGCACCCAAACAACCGAAATGAGGCAAAAAACGTAAATTTGAAGCAAAATCAAGCCAATAAAAGGCGAAATAAGTGGCAGCTAAAACAGAAACGACAACCCGGTTTTCAAAAAAACCCAAAATGCCTTTTGCCCAAACCAAAACCAAGTATTTCAAAGGACTCTAAAAGTTAAAAGTTAGGAATTAGCCAACTCTTCAGTCTTAGCTTTTCACTTTTAACTCTTAACTTAGACTATCTCTGCCGTCTCGACATCATCAGCCGGGTCCTGATCTGCGGTGTCGTGGATGCCGCCGAGGTCTATCAATTCCAGCTTTACGCCTTCTTCGTCGGGTTCGGATAGTCCGTCACCGACAAATTTTGCGATCACGACGGTGATATTATCCTCACCGCCATTTGCGTTGGCTAGTTTTACAAGTTCGGCACAACCGGTTTGGAGCTCGTCAAGATTATCCACGATGATCTGCTGCATTTCAGTTGCACTGACCTTGTTTGACAAGCCGTCGCTGCAAAGAAGATAAACGTCATTTTTGTATGGAGCCACTCGTGCCGAGACCGGATATATCTCGTTTTGTGCTCCTAACGCTTGTAGAATTACATTTTTGAGCGTATGTGTCTCGGCTTCCTCGGCCGAGATCTGTTGAGCGTCGATCAGCTGCTGGACAAGCGATTGGTCCTTTGTGACCTGATATATTTTCCCTTTACGCACCAGATATGCACGGCTGTCACCGACCTGAATAATGTCGGCCGCTGTCGGCGTCACCCCGATGCCCGTAAAGGTCGCGCCCATTCCCTGATACTGCGGATCGGTGCGGCCCTGTTGATGGATCAGGAAGTTTGCAAAGACCGTTGCGTCGTAGAGCCGGCTTATTAAATTGTGATCCTGCTCCTCAGGAATCGAAGGCGCTTCGGTATTGCCATCAAGCAGTTTTTCGCTAACGGTTTCGACGGCCATAGTGCTGGCAACTTCGCCCGCGAGAGCACCGCCCATACCATCAGACACGGCCAAAACGACGCCGCCCGTGTCGATCTCAAATTTTTGGCTTTCGATGACAAATTCGCCAGCCTCTTGATCGCTCGTCCAAGCCTTTGCACCCGAGATATTGAGCAGAAGGTAATTATCCTCGTTGCCTTTCCGGACTCGGCCGATATGTGAGGTGGCGTGTATCTCAGCAGTAAACATAAATAATCAGTGTCGAGCTCCGGGTTCCAAGTTAAAACCAAATTAGCACGAACCTTAAGGAATTCCGAAACTCGGAAACCGGAACTTGGCACTCGGAACTAACCGAGAGCTTGATCCAGATCTTCGAGAATATCTTCGACATCCTCGATGCCGACCGAGATCCGCACCAGGCCGTCGGTAATACCGAGTCTATCACGAGTATCAACCGGAACGGACGCATGAGTCATAGACGCCGGATGCGAGATAAGGCTCTCAACTCCGCCGAGGCTTTCGCCCAGAGTACATAATTTAACGGATTCCAGGACCTTTTTTGCATTCGCAAGCGAACCCGTTTCAAATGAAACCATACCGCCAAATCCGGTCTGTTGGCGTTTCGCAAGCTCGTGCTGCGGATGAGAAACGAGGCCTGGGTAATAAACTTTTTCGACCTTTGGGTGCTCGGCCAGAAAATTTGCGACGATTCGGCCGTTCTTGTCGTGGGCCTCCATTCTGACAGCAAGCGTTTTTGTGCCGCGTAAAACCAAAAACGAATCAAAGGGCGACAAGATCGCTCCGATGCCGTTTTGCACAAAGCCGATCCACTCGGCGTCTTTTTCGTCGTTTAGCGCGACAAACCCACCGACGCTGTCAGAGTGGCCGTTCAAGTATTTTGTCGTCGAATGGACAACAATATCCACGCCCAGATCGATCGGTTTCTGAAAATATGGCGACATAAACGTGTTGTCGCAAATGACCTTTGCGCCGTTAGCGTGAGCGAGGTCAGAAACAGCTTTGAGATCAGTGATCGTCATTATCGGGTTTGTCGGCGTTTCGACAAAGACCATTTTTGTATTCGGCTTGAATGCACTTTCGAGATCGGCAATGTCGGACGTGTCGGCAAGGTCAAATTCGATGCCGTAATCGACGAGTATCCGGTTGAAAAGCCGGAATGTGCCGCCGTAGGTATTGTCGCCGAGAATGACGTGATCTCCCGCCTTCACAAGCTTTAGCGCGGTATCGATCGCCGCCATGCCAGAGGCAAATGCGAAGCCAAATTTAGCGTTCTCTAAGGCCGCAATATTTTTTTCGAGAGCCGATCGCGTCGGGTTTTGTGTGCGGGCGTATTCGTAACCTTTATGCTTGCCTAAGGCCTCCTGGGCGTATGTCGATGTCTGGTAAATAGGAACGCTGACCGCTCCCGTGGCAATGTCAGGTTCGTTGCCTGCGTGAATGGCGACGGTCGAAAAACCCATAATGAAAAGTCGAGAACGTACGTCTAAAAAACAGCAGTTTTTACGCAGATGAGCTAATAAAAAAACTTAGCTTAATGAGAAATAATGGTAACTTGGCGAGGTGAAAAAAGCAAACAGATCGGGGTAATCAAGCCGACGCAAATCGGGAAGTAATGCCTGATCTTTGCTCAAATTCGGTAACCTTTATCTTCGTTCTGAAGTGTAAGGGCAATGTCGTCAAGGCCATTGAGGAGGCAGTAGCGGCGAAATTCGTCTATCTCGAACTTAGCGATAGGTCCATTGCGGTCAGAAACGGTCTTGTCTTCGACGTCGATAGTTAGTCGTAACTATAGCGGTTTTCACCATCGCGCAGTGTCGTGTCACAGATTGTAATCCTTTTCTTTTCCATAAGTTCTCCCTGAAAAACTGCCACAATTCGGATTCAGGAAAATGTTATACAAAGGCCGTAGAATAAGTAAATCTTATAGAACCTCTGTTTGTATAAAGATTATTTATATTATAATAATGTCGATCATAATCAGATTGAATGTTCTTTAGGGTCGAAAATGGCAGTGAAATAATCAATTTGGACATCAACCAATTGGAAGTATTAGTCACAGTCGCCCGTGAGCGAAGTTTTTCGCGTGCCGCAGAGGTTTTAAATCGCACGCAGCCGGCGATCAGTCAAGCCATCCGTCGACTCGAGACGGAGGTCGGGGAGAAGCTTTTTGACCGTTCGTCAAAGGACGGCACGCTCACCTTTGCGGGCGAGATCCTGCTTGGCCATGCCAAACAGATGCTCAATTTGCGACAACATGCTCAACGCGCTATCTCGGAGATGCGCGATCTACAGCACGGCAAGGTCACGATCAGCGCGAATGAACACACGGTTTTTTATCTTTTGCCGGTAATCGAAGAGTTCCGGGCACGTAATCCGCTTATCAAGATCGAAGTTCAACGCGGTGTTGCCAGCCGTATTCCGAAACAGATCACAGCGCGTGAGGTCGAGCTCGGCGTTATTTCGTTTACGCCGAATGACGATTCGGTGCGGTCAACAGGCGTCATGAGCGATGAACTGGTGCTTGTTGTTTCGCCCAAGCACCGGTTGGCGGGTCATTCAGATGTATCGATCAAAGAACTTGGCGGGGAAACTTTTATTGCACACAATGCTCTGTCGCCTTATCGGGAAAAGGTGATCGAAACTTTTAGAAAACACAAAACCAAGCTGAATATCACTATCGAACTGCCGTCGCTAGAGGCGATAAAGCGGCTCGTTGCGAGAGACGCGGGTGTCGCTCTCGTTCCACGGCTTACCGCAAGGGTCGAAATTTCCGCCGGAATTCTCAAAGAGATCTCTGTAAAAGAAATGAAACTTGAACGAAAGTTGTACATTATCTACCGGCGAAATTCCGAGTTGTCACATGCGGCGAGGGCCTTTCTTAAAGTCGCAAACGAAATGGTTCAGAATCCGTGAAGCTTTGCCTATGTGCTGGCGTGATTTTGGGTTAGAATGTGAATTAGACAAGTCATAATCGTAGTTTTTATTCTGACCTACTATTGGTGGAGACAATGGCTGAAATAGATCTCGGTGACGCTTGTTCGCCCTCTTGAAAGGCGAGACTCGGACCGTAAAAGATTGATAGTGGACGTCCGCTTTGAGGGCGGAGGTGGCACCGGTATTGCAGATACACGCGACATCGGCTCAGGCGGCCTTTATATGACAACAACTGCGATTTTCGACACGGGGACAGCAATATTGATGTCGCTCGACATTGGCCCCAAAACAATGAACGTGAAGGGAACAGTCGTCTATTCGGATCCCGGCCACGGCGTCGGGGTCCGGTTTAAGGACCTGACCGAGTCGGACGAGGAAGTTCAAAGTTTAGGTTCAAAGGCGAGCGGCAACGTTATTTTGAACCTCAAATTTTGAACCTTGCACTTGGAACCCAACCATTATGTTTGATCAATTTACGCTTGGCATCGAAGAAGAATTTCAGATCGTTGACCCTGAATCGCGCGAGCTGAAATCGCATGTTTCCGAGATACTCGAAGAAGGCAAACTGCTACTTGGCGAAAAGATCAAGCCCGAGATGATCCAGTCGATGATCGAGGTTGGAACGGGCGTCTGTGCAAATATTCAGGAGGCCCGCGAAGATCTCACAAAACTGAGGTGCATCATTTCGGGACTTGCCCGCAAAAAGGGTATGGCCATCGTTGCCGCCTCGACGCACCCGTTTTCAAAGTGGTCGGAGCAGGAGATCTACGACGGTGACCGATATAAATTACTGGTTGATGAGCTGCAAATGGTCGCCCGCAGCCTGCTGATATTTGGCCTGCACGTCCACGTCGGCATCCCCGACATCGAAAAGCGAATTCAGGTAATGAATGCGGCCCGATATTTCCTGCCGCACATTTTGGCTTTGACCACTTCTTCGCCGTTCTGGCTCGGCTTTAATTCAGGCTTGAAATCATATCGAAGTGAAGTCTTCAAGAAGTTTCCACGGACTGAAATCCCAGACACATTTGAGTCTTATCAACAGTTTCAAGCCTACGTTGATCTCTTGGTAAAGATGAACTGCATGCAGAACGGTTCAAAAATCTGGTGGGATGTGCGTCCGCATCATCTGTTCCCCACGCTCGAATTTCGTATCTGCGATATCCCGACCCGCGTTGACGACACCATCGCCATCGCCGCGCTGTTTCAAGCGATCGTCGCAAAATTAATGGTCCTCAACGAGGGCAATATTGGATTTCGGATCTATCACCGCCGCCTCATCCTAGAGAATAAATGGCGTGCGATCCGATACGGACTCGATGGCATGATGCTCGATCTGGGAAAGCAAAAAGAGGTCCCGGCCAAAGATTTGATTCGCGAACTTCTGGATTTTGTTGACGATGTCGTCGATCCGCTCGACTCGCGTAAGGAGATCGAGCATATCCACACCATCCTCGAACGCGGCACATCCGCCGACGAACAGCTCCGCATTTTTGAGGAAACGGGCGGCAATTTCAACGCCGTCGTCGATATGCTGATGGTCAACACGCTCGAAAATGTGCCTGAGAATTGTTTCGATTAAGCGGTCGCGGGATGATTTAACGCCAGCCTTAGAAAGTTTTCAAACAATATTCGTCCATCACGACTTTCGTTAGGGTGTTCCCAGCGGGTTGGGTTTTTTGACCAGTCTTCGAATGATTTTTCGAGGTGGAATTGAACGCAGTAGATCAACTGGCCGTCGGAGCGTTTGACCATCATTTGATTTTTGCAGAGGTATGAGGTTCCAAGCAGTTTGAAACCGTCAGGCACGCCATCGACCTGGACGCCGTGGTTTTGCCAAACGCGGAGAATGTCGTCTTCTTTTGTATAATCCTGCCAAATACCTGATTTTTCGTCGTCGTTCCCTTCAAATATCGGGTCTGACTTGTCAACGATCTTTACAAAGCGATATTGATATTCGACGACGCGGTCTGTGCGTTTCTCAGGAAGTTCAAGATTGTCGAGCGTCTTTAGACTCGCCCCGAAAGCGATGGCGACAAGTTGGTGGGCGCCGCATATCGCGAGAACCGGAATATTCGTTTCGCGGATAAATTTTGTAAAGCCCGCGATGTGCTCGGGATTGTAATAATCAAAATCCGCAAATGTCCCGCTCATAACGATCGCATCGGGACGAAACCTTTCCGCGGCGTCTGCAACTTCGGACAGATGCACGGTCACTGTCTTAGGGTTTTTGACGAGGCGAAGGACGTTTTTTGCAATGTTGTTGCATGCCATACCCGACACCGTTCGCTCGAATGCCAGTTTTGCCTCGGTCGTTCCGCTCCAGTCGTTGCGGGCGAGGTCGGAGATGTCCGAATCGTAGCGCAGCAGGTCGTTGACGATCAGGACCTTAGCGTAGTCGATCTTTTGCTCGATCGGCTCGTAACGGCAATAACTGCTTTTGTTATAAGGAAACGGGAGCGTTTCTGATTTGGTTGCCTTTGTCACTGCGTCAAACATAGCTGTATTAAATCAAGGTTATAACGCTCTTAAAAGCGTGGGACATGATTATACCATTCGGGGTTCGAACATCAAATTTTTCGCTGTTTCGTTTCCTGGGAAAACTGCGGCATTGCCTCGCCCGCTCCAATACCGGCGAGCTCGTGCCGGATCGCCTTAACTAATTTGGAACGGCTCTGCGAGGCACCTTTCGAGGGGCGGCCTACCGCCATTTCAGCCTGCAGCAGAAGCGTGCGTTGCCATGAAGTTTCAAGATCGTCGGCCACTGTCGATATTTTTGTGATGTCGTACGGAACCGCAAACTCGCGGCAGCCGATACGCGCAAAAACACGCATGTAACGCGCGGTTGCCAGATCGGGGCAGGCAAACCGATGTTTGCCAACCTGTAACTCTATTCCCAGAAGCGTGTATTGTATTTCAGCCTGATTCTCGCGTTCCGGTACTTCGATAGAGATGGAGCGGGTCCGCTGCGGCCTGATCCTTTGACTGTAGATCGTCGGGAGCCATTCGTCGGCGAGCGAGGCGCAAATTTCGGCGG
>JBDSCV010000240.1:0-6797 GCA_039920905.1 Pyrinomonadaceae bacterium | reverse complement strand
CAGAATGTTCAAAAAGATTTCAAACTAGCTCCTGCCGGAGTGACCGCCGAACAAACAGTCACAGTAACCGAAGATGACGAGCCGGTTGTCGATACGACCCGTATTACGGTCGGCGGAACGATTAATGAGCGGGAAATAGAAGAAATACCAAACAACACTCGTAACGCGCTCGATTTGGTTTTGACACTAGGCGGAACCTCTGAGGAGCAACTATCAACATCGGGACTGTCAGAGGACCGAGGCACCGACCCTAGAGCAGCGCCATTAGAACAGGGAAATTTTTCAATCTCCGGCGGAACCGCATATTCAAACAATATTACGATCGACGGCCTCGATAACAACGATGACCGTTCGTCCCGCGACAGATTTCAACCGTCGCTCGAGTCAATTGCCGAGGTGCAGGTAGTTGCCAATCAGTTTTCGTCCGAATATGGACGTGCCGCTGGTGGTCGTGTAAACCTCAGGACCCGTGCGGGCGGCAATAGGTTTCGCGGGCGTGCATTTTTCTTTTTCCGGGACGAGAGTTTGAATGCCAATAGTTGGTATAACAATGCCCATATTCCGTACATTTCAAGACCGCCTCTCCAAGAGATCAATCCGGGATTCACTTTTAGCGGCCCCGTGATAATCCCGTTCTATAACGGCCGGAAAAAAACATTCTTTTCCGTTGCTTATGAAAGGAGCAAGCTCGCAGATACTACCCTGATCGACGCATATCTTCCGGTCGGAACAAACCCTAATTACCCTTTGCCGGCTCCAACCAGCTCTGAGCAGTTCTGCGACAATTCAAGCGCCGTTGCCTGTACCGGAGCCAATCCGACCGCGGCTCTGATCTCTCCTTATACCAAGCTGTACGACACCCCCAATACGAGCGATGTTTTAACGGCTAGAGTTGACACCAAGCTCTTCAAAAACAATGACCTCACGGTCGGGTTTCAATTCGCGCGAAAGAACAACAAACGGACCAACGGCACTAAGACTTCCCGCTTGGAAAACGCGTTCCAGGCAAGAAATAACAACACGGACGCATATAATTTTACGGACAATCATGTTTTTGGGGCTCGAGCGGTAAATCAGCTTCGTGCTCAGTGGTCGCGTTTTGAGCCTAGTTATGAGACACCCGATCCGTTCGATCCTGTTATTCTCATATTGATCCGGGATCCGAAAACCGGGACTTCCCCCACTCTCGTTGCCGGAAACTCAACCTCAAGCCCCTTGCTCGCTTATTTTCCCGATACACGTAATGAAACAAGATGGCAGTTTCAAGACTCGCTTACATACTTGAAAGGCAGTCACACTTTTAAGATGGGCTTCGATTTCCAAAATGTCGAGTCTAAGGTAATAGGCCTCGGCGATGCCAGTGGGACCTTTAATTTCGCAACTGCATTGGCTTTTACCCAAAATGCGATCAACCGGTATCGGCAGAATTTTGGCACGGGTCAGACGGTTAAGAATAAATACTTTGGTGTTTTCTTTAATGACCAACTGAAGCCATGGGCCAACGTAACGCTGAGCTACGGCTTGCGATATGAAAGAGAATCAGCGGTCTCGGATAATAATAATTTAGGTCCGCGTTTTGGAGTTTCATGGGATCCGTTCAAGACCGGAAAAGGCGTGATCCGCTTTGGAGCCGGAATTTTCTATAATCGTGTTCTCCTCCGCACGGTCGGTGAGTCGATCCAGAACACGGGTGGAAATTTGGTTTCGTTTGACTCGAATGGAATCGGTGCTTCAACGACTGATTCCCGTCAGGTGGCCATTGAGTCTGCACTTAGTGCCCGATTTCCAAATAGCTACCCTACCGTTGCAGATCTTAAGGCTGTCGTTCTCGCCGCATGTCTGACGGTTCCCGTAGCTAACCGTCTCGCTCCCTGTAGTGACAATCTAGGTTTTTCATCGGCTGGACGATCGGTTGCGGGCAATCCCCTGCGAACCGTCGAGCCGAATCTGAGAATCCCGGAAAGCTATCAATTTAATGTCGGCGTTGAACGCGAGGTCGCAAAGGGTTGGGTATTCGAAGCGAATTACACACGGAACAAAACGGTTCATCTTTGGCGTGATACAAATTCAAATGCAGCGGTGCTTCCGGCGGGCTATGCTGATTGGACAGCTTATCTTATAGCAAATCCATTTGATCTGTCGCCGACCCGAAGATACACATTTTATCTTGGCACTAACTTGGCCGACGGCAGCGGCGTTCATACCGCCCAAAACGGAACGACCGTGTGCGGCACGGCTACGGTCAATTGTTTTGTTAATTTGAATAGCATTAATTCTACCGCTACGATCCCGACCGTTGCGGCAACTGGTGTAAATGGAAACGCCACAGGCACACCTATTGGAATTGCCACGGCAGCCATAAATAGGTTTCGACGGGATACAACTATTGATGAGATATCATTGATCGGCTCGCGCGGCAATGCGTTTTATCAAGGACTCATCCTTGAACTTCGGAGCCGTTACCGCAAATTGGGCCATGGATTTAAGGCGTCAGCTCGAATGGCTTACACGCTTTCGAGTACGAAAGACGACGGCCTTAATAACACTGCTAATGCCGAGATCAATGGTGATTTTAGCCGTGAATTTGCCAGAACCTTGCAGGATCGCCGGCATCGTTTTGCATTGTCCGGAACTTTCGATACGCCGCGCTGGTTTGGTAAATTAAAATTCTCGCCATTGCTCCGGTTTGGCAGCTCGGCGCCCTTTAGTTTAGGTGCGAATGCGGACAGAAATCTCGATGATCTGAATACTGATCGCGTAAACTTTAATGGCAATATTAAGGACATCAAGTATCGAGAGCCGGGTACTCCGTTTCCGGATGCCCTTGCTGCCCAATTTTCCCTCCAGCCTATCGGATCGAAGAGCGGCAACTTACCAAGAAATGCCGGAACAGGCCCGAGCTTCTATACGTTCGATCTAAATGTTACCCGGGAATGGAAACTCGGCGAGCGAGCCAAATTAAGACCGGTGATCCAGTTTGACAACATTCTAAACGCCGCAGTGTTTAGCTACGGTGCTGAATTTATCAATTTTCAGGCATTGAGAATGGATCCAAACGGCACGCCGACAGCAGCTCAGATCCTGGCCCGGAGCAATTTCCTGATTCCATCGCGGACCTATCGCCAGCGGCAGATACGGTTAGGGATACGATTGGATTTCTAGGGTTTTTGAAATCGTTACCTTTAAGGATCGCCGATTTGGCGATCCTTTTTTTGGATTAAAAATATTGATGACTAAGCCTGTCGCTTGTGATAGATTATATTGTTGAACATTTTTGTTCACTTCGGAATTATGAACCAGGTTTTAGAAACAGGGACGGTGCCGGTTAGCGAGACGACGATTGAGTCGGTCTTGCTTGATACCGATCTTTTTGTAAAGTACGGTTCGCCGGAAAAGGCGTTTGCATTGCTGCGTGAGTCGCTCGAACGTAGTCCGCGCTCCATCGGGCTTCGCGAAAAGATGCGTGACATCTGTGTCAGGCAAAAGAATTTGAATGAGGCCGCCAAGCAGTGTCTCGCGCTCGTGAGCCTTTACATCGCCCGCGAAGATTTTGACGTTGCCTATGACCGTTTGCAGGAGGCAAAGCTGCTTGATCCGCGAATCTCGGTCGCTCCGGGGCTTGAGGCGATCCGCCGGGCCCGCCGCCCCGATTTCGCAACTAATCGTGACCGGACGCCGCAGAAGGTCCGCACTGACGTAACCTTTGCCGGAAATCTCGCCTTTGTGAGTATTTTTGACGCCGTACAGGTGATCGAGAGTGCGAAGATGACGGGACTGCTCCTCATTAAATCCGATCTACATTTGGCCAGCGTTGCATTTAACGAGGGTAAGATCGTCGATGCCGAATGTAATGGCAACAACGGCCATGTGGCATTTCGTGACATCATCGAGATCAATGCAGGAACGTTTGAATTTTCTACCTCGGATCACGAGTTTCCGATCATTATTAGCGTCTCGAGCAATACCAATTTCCTGCTTGAGGCCGAACTAGACAATGAACGGGCCGAAAAACAAGGTTTGAGAAGTCTTGGCGGCGAGATAATCTGAGCAGTTGTCAGTTGCCGGTTCTCAGTTGTCACGGGTTAAATCATAAGTCTTTCCAGTTGACTTCAAATACCAAATACAACAAAATATAGTGTTTCCACCAAATCCGGGCACTATAGAATGTTTAAGCTTCAGCGTTTAGAAATTTCAGGATTTAAGTCATTTGCCGACTATACCGAGATCGTTTTCACCGGCAGCGGTATAACGGCGGTTGTCGGCCCAAACGGCTGCGGCAAATCAAATGTTTCCGACGCGATGTCTTGGGTTCTCGGCGAACAGCGTGCAAAATCCTTGCGCGGCGGCGAGATGAAAGACGTTGTTTTCGCCGGCACAAAGACCCGCAAACCCGGCGGAATGGCCGAGGTCGTGTTGCATCTCGTACGGGACGATTCGGTATTTGACATTGACGAAAGAGAGCTTGAGGACATAGACGAGGCCTTGACCGGCATCGACGAGAATTTCGTCGATATTGACGAGATCGAAACTGGGGAAGCTGAAACTCCGGATGACGTAGCCGCCCTCACCATCGAACAAAACGGTTTTCACGACCAAGAAGTTGAGGTCGAAACTGCGCTGGCCGCTCAGGTCGGGTCGATTCAGACCATCGAGACAAAAGTTAGGACAAAGCGCCACTGGCGTCCGCGCTCGTTCGCGTTAGATTTTGCGCCGGGTGAGGCAGTTTCGGTCACGCGGCGTCTTTATCTCTCGGGTGAGAGCGAATATCAGCTTAATGGTAAAACCTGCCGGCTGCGGGATATCACAGACCTATTTGCAGGCACCGGATTGTCCGGCGCACATTACGCGATAATCGAACAGGGCCGTATCGGCCAGATACTTTCCGCGAAGCCTGCGGATCGCCGCAACCTCATCGAGGAAGCCGCCGGTATTTCAAAGTTTCGTTCGCGTCAGCGTGCCGCCGAATCGCGACTCGATTCGGCGAAGACAAACTTGGGCCGTATTTCTGACATTGTTTCCGAGATCGAAACGCAGGTAAACTCGCTTCGCCGTCAGGCGGCAAAGACGCGGCGCTTCAAGATATTACAAGAAGAATTTCGCGCACTGCTTCGCCAGCTTTATGCCGCCGAAGGCAAGTATCTCTCAGATCTTTCCGAAGAGTTAAAGGTTCAGCTTGGCCGTTCGGAGGAGATCGAGACCGGTCTTCACGCCCAGGTCAAAGCTCAGGAAGACGCGGCACGCGACGCCACCCAAAAGGCGCGCGACGCTGAGGAAAACCTCGCCGGGCTTCGCAAGATTCACGCCAATAATATTCTCGAACGCGACCGGGCCGAGCGTGAGCATATTTATAAATCTGATCAGATCGTTGGACTTAACAACCGGTGCGAAACTCTGCGTGGCGAGATCGCCGTCAGTACGCAGCGATTAACATCCCTCGCGTCCGAGCTTGAGAAGCTGCAAACGGATGAGCGGCATGAGAGTTCCGAGCATGGCAAGGCCGAGTCTGAGCTTCGCGCATCCGAGGACGATTATCGCCAGAAAGCCGCGTCTTTGGCCGCAATCGAGATGTCGATTGACACGCTTCGAGGCGAATTAATGCAGCACACAGGTGCGGCCGAGCGGTTTGACGAGATCGCGCGTCAGCTCGATCACAATCTCGAACGCCTCGATATGCGGGCCGAAGGGCTTCAGAAAGAAGGTGTTCGGGCGGGTGAGACCCTCAGTTCTAATAAAAAACAGGCTGAGGAACTGGCGGCAAGTCTCACCGCAGAAGAAGTAAAACTTGCCGGACTCAACGCTGAAAAAGAAGCTTTATTCGCTGTTACGACGGGGGCACGGACGGTTTTGCGGACCAGCGAGAACGAGTTTCAGACCCTACAGGACGAACATTCGGCCAAGAAACACCGCCTCGCGACGCTGCTCGAACTTGAAGAAAAACGCGCGGTTTACACGCCCCAGGTTCAGAAATTGTTTGCCGAGGAAAAGAATATAGGTGTAAAGCTGGCTGGCGTTTTGGCCGATCGGCTAAAGGTCGTCCGCGAAGCCGAGACGGCGGTTGAGACGCTGTTTGGGTCGTTTTTAGAAGCGGTTGTCGTCGAATCTTTGACGGACGCAAAACGGCTTTCGGCGTGGCTCAAGGAAAACGACATTGGCCGCACGGCGATGATAATCTTGCCGCCGACAGCGGATCGTTCGTCCGAAGCTCAACGGGCCGAGAGCGATTTGATCGCCGATAAGCTGGGCGTTTCCAGTGAACTCGCAGACGTCCTTCACCAGATATTTCCGCGTGAAATGTCCGCTCGGCTTGTCATTGATCTTGATGAAAAACAAGCGACTGATGGCGGGATGCTTGTAAATTTTGATGGCGACATGTTGCTCGGCGGTCGGATGTTTGTCGCCGGTAAGCAGAAGACGACGGGGAAGAATTCGTCGCTGCTTGCATTTAAGCGTGAGTTAAATCAGCTTGGCAAAGACTGCACGCGTCTCGCGGCCGCCATCGAAATCGCGACTGCAAAAATCGAAAACGCCCGCGCAAGTCTTGTCGAAAACGAAAGTAAGACGGTTGATCTGCAATCGCTCATAATCAAAGTCGATCGCGGGATCCACGGACTGCAGATCCAGGTTCACGCCGCACGCGAGGAGATCTCTCGGGCCGAGCGCCACCTTAAAATCGTTGCCGACGAGGCCGGACAAATAAGTTCAGAGATCGCCGAGGTGAAACAAAAACATGCGGAGGCTCTGGCGAGCAAGCAGAAAGCGGACGCCGCCCGGATCGAAACCGCGACCGCACTTGAGGA
>JBDSCV010000239.1:0-8011 GCA_039920905.1 Pyrinomonadaceae bacterium | reverse complement strand
TTCTACTTTTTTGCCGCTTTTTTGATCCTGCTCAGCTTTAAATCCTTTCGCGGCGGGATGGCGTATTTGCGGTTTTTCAGAAGCGAACTCGCAAAGCCAAGGCCCGAATTTACACCGTTTGTCACCGTCATCGCCCCGTGCCGCGGCCTCGACGACGGCCTCGAACAGAATCTGCTTGTACTCATTAGACAGGATTATCCGCGTTATGAGGTTATTTTCGTCGTCGATAATAGGGAAGATCCGGCAGTGGCGGTGATTTCGTCGATTTTGAACCGCAGAGACGCTGAGGAGCAGAGTGAAAAAACTGCTTTTGCTGCTGCTTCTGTCGCTTCTAATTCCTCCGCGTCTGAGCGTCTCTGCGGCAAAATTCAGTTAGTTGTAGCTCAAAAGGCTCAACATTCCAGCCAAAAAGTGGAGAATTTACGCGAGGCGGTTTTGCGTGTAGCGGACGAAGCTCAGGCTTTCGTTTTTGTCGATTCCGATGCGCGGCCGTCCGGCGAATGGCTGCGGTACCTGGTCGCACCGCTTGCGGACAAAAACGTCGGAGCCGCCACGGGCTATCGCTGGTTTATTTCTGAAAGGCTCGGTTTCGCATCGGAAATGCGGTCGGTTTGGAACGCTTCGATCGCGTCGGCACTTGGCCCGAACACCAGATCCAACTTCTGCTGGGGCGGGTCGATGGCGATTCGCCGCGACGTTTTTGAGCGGATCGATATGCGCAAAAAATGGCGGGGAACGCTCTCGGACGATTTTGCCGTCACGCGGGCGATGAATGACGCAAAATTGCCGATAGTCTTTGTCCCGCAGGCGTTGACGGCATCTGTCGAAGATTGCAGTTTCGCCGAACTGCTCGAGTTTACAACCCGTCAGATGAAGATCACGCGCGCTAATGCGCCAAAGCTATGGATCATGTCTTTTGTCGCGTCGGGTCTTTTTAACGCGGTAATTATTGCCGCATTTTTAATTGTCATCACTAGCCGTGAAAATAATTTTTCTGTCTTTGCGTCTATCGCAACACTCATTTTGGTCCCAATTTTCAGCGTTGGAAAGGCGTGGCTTCGGCTTAATGCCGTCCGGCTCGTGTTGACAAAATACGACGCGGAGTTAAAATGGCAGTTCTGGACGCAGAACACACTTTGGCTTCTGGCACCCGCAGTTTTCTTTTACAATTCGTTTGCGGCACTGCTTTCGCGGCGAATGACGTGGCGCGGTACTGTTTACGAATTGAAATCGCCAACCGAAACTGTCATCATTGCGGATTAGCAACCCCGAACCATGATGATCGATCACGAAAACCACGAGAACAAAGAATCGAACCCGAACGACTCCTGGCAAACAGAAACGCCGATCGTCGATGAGCCGTTTGTTCGGGTTCCATTTACACCCGAAACAACCGACGAAAGTGTCCGCAAAAGCGGTCTCGCGTGGTCAGCGGGCATCGTGTTTTTTGGCTCGGTCGCGTTTATGCTGTTCCTCGGCTGGCTGGCCGATCTTCTATTGGGCAGTTCTCCGTGGGGAATTGTCGGCGGAATCGTTTTAGGCTCCATCATCGGTTTTATCCAGTTTTTTCGCATCTCGTCGCAAATATTTTCGCCCAAGCAGAATCGCGATCATCGCCCATTCTTGTCGCGGCACGATGACGAAGAATAAGCTCGGCAATTTTGAGTTTCCTTGCAGTAATTGTAAGATATAGGATTCGCAATGAGCGACGATTTAGATCCGTTGACAAACGAGAGCACCGCCACGCCGATCTCGCACCGGGGCATCCTGATGGTGATGGCGATAGTTATCATTGCAGCAGCGATAGCGGGGTTTGTGTTTGACGGAAAGGCCTTCGGCCTTGGTGTTTTATTTGGCGGGGTTTTGTCGTTTGCCAATTATTTCTGGCTCGAACGCTCGACAAGGGCGATATTTAGTCAGACCGCGTTGGCAACGACCGGCATTCTGGCGGCGAAATACATTTTACGGTATGCGGCCATTGGCCTGATCCTGCTGCTGGTCTATAAAACAGATGCGTTTCCAATCGCTGCGGTTATTTTAGGGCTTGCATCATTTGCGTTCGCGGTAGTCATACAAGGGTTGAAAAATATTTTTTTGAGTACTTTTTAAAAGGTTTTCAAGATGTTCTTATTTTCTGAGGGCGGCGGCGAGCAAAAGCCTTTGATCGTCCAATTTATTAATCATTATCTGGGTGAGCCTGTGCTTCAATTTCAATTGACCTACACAAAGCCGCTTTGGGAGAAGTTTTTTGCGAATTTCGGCACGACGCCGGAAAAGGTTTTCGGTGCGGAATATACTGTCGAGAATGCAATACCGTGGTACACGATAATGTTTGTGATCGCGTGTATCATAACCGTTATTGTCGTAAAACTGTTGAAAGGCAAACTTTCGGGTGACGATCCCAAGTCCGGACAACTCACGCTCGAAGCCGGTTATCTCGCTATCAAAGACATGATCGGCAGTATTGTCGGCGATCATGGTGCACGCCACTTTCCCGTTGTTGCAACCTTTGGAATTTTGATCCTAGTATCAAATCTGATGGGCCAGTTCCCGATGTTTATGTCGCCGACCGCATCGGTAAATGTGACATTTGCACTCGGCATCTCGTCGTTTGTTTATTACAACTATGTCGGCATCAGCGAAAACGGGCTTTTAGGTCACATCGGACATTTCGCCGGACCAAAACTGCCGTTCGCGATAGCGCTCGTCATCACGCCCCTGATCTTTCTAATTGAGGTCATCAGCAGCTCGATCAGGCCGTTTACGCTTGGCGTCCGGCTTTTTGCGAATATGTTCTCGGACGAGAAAGTGTTCCACGAGATCACGAATATCGCACCGCCGTTTACCCATTTTGCCGTACCTTTAATATTGACGCTGCTCGGTGTTTTTGTGGCGTTTGTTCAGGCATTTGTTTTTACGCTTCTCTCGATGATCTATATCGGCGAAGTTTCGCATGCCCCGCACGATCATGACGATCACGCGGATGAAGCTCACGGCGAAGCGACCGTGGCTCATGCATAACAAGTTCAGAGTGCAGGCTTTAGCCTGTATCTGTTGCAAGAGACAAGCTAAAGCTTGCACTCTAAACGAAGACCGAAATTTGAAAACTTGCGCTTTATAGCAGATAGGCCCGCACGCAGGCGGCGTGGACTCCACGGAGTAGAAAATCCACGCAATACCGGAAGTGAGGCGAAATAATACCCAGCGAGCAGGTTCCCTTGTAAGGTCTTCTTACTTCATAAAAAGGAGATAGAAATGAAAAACTTAAGACACGTTTTATTTGCAACAATGGCGATTGCGCTGATGTCCGTCGCCACAATGGCACAGGCTGGTGCCGCTGACAACGAATCATCCGTTCTCGCGGCTAAAGCTATCGGCGGCGGTATCGGTTTCGGCCTGGCAGCCGGTTTGGCCGGTATCGGTCAGGGCCTCGTTGGCTCGCGTGCCGCTGAGGGTGCCGCCCGCAATCCAGGGGCCGCCGGTACGGTTCAGACGATGATGATCATCGCGCTGGCACTGATCGAGTCACTGGTGCTCTTTGCTCTGCTTATCGTTTTCGTCAAACTTTAATTGAAAGGCGAGTCAGAATCGGGAACGATAGCGACTGGGTTCTGCCGCTCAGGCATCAAAGAACCCGGTCGCTACCGCTCCCGGTTCTGACTTTTTTTTGCAACTTGGCACCGCTTTCGACGTTCTAATATTGAATGATTAACGACATATTAGGAAAACTGGTAGCCGATAAATACCGCATCGAGAGTCTGGTTTCCGAGAGCGAATCAGCCGATATTTATCTGGGCCGTCACGAAGTTCTGGACACTCCGGTGACTGTAAAAATACTGCCGCTTGCATCCGCGGTTGACGGCCGCTGGGTCACGCGCTTTGTCGATCAGGCCCGTGCTGCGTCTGCCCTGTCGCACCCTAACATCTTAAATGTCACCGACTTTGGCACCGATGCCAAAGGCATTTCGTATGCCGTTTTCGAAGAAGCAAAGGGCAAGACGCTCGGCAGCTTTATCGCCGACGAACCGCAGATCGACGAGAAACGCTCGCTTAATATCGCACGTCAGATCGCCGCGGCCGTCGCCGCGGCCCACGCAAAAAAGATCATCCACGGCGGCCTCGCTCCGCAGTTTATTTATGTGGACGATAGCGATGAAGTTAAGGTTTATGGTTTTGGCGCGAGCGTGCTGCATGTCGCGGGTGACGCTGATCCGCGATATTTGTCGCCCGAGCAGTGCACCGCATTTCCGGCTGCGGACGAGCGTTCGGATGTATATTCGCTCGGAGTTATCCTCTATGAAATGCTTAGCGGTGTTGTGCCGTATGACGGTGCGACTGCCGCCGGTATCTTGGCAAAACAAAATGCCGAACCGCCGCCGCTGCTATCGGCGTTTCGGCGTGACCTGCACGCCGATATCGAGCCGATAGTATTGACTGCCATAGCTGCCGACCCGGAAAGGCGCTACCCGAATATGGCTGCGTGCGCCGACGCCCTCGAACTTTTATCAGGGAGTGCCAAAGCCCAGGTAAAAGCCGCCGCCGGAGACGCGCCACAACGAAATATATGGCAGACGGCATTTATCGTATTGGCGGGCATATCGCTCCTCGCTGTGTCGCTGATCTATTTAACTTCGGTAAAAAAGACTGACCCGACGACGCAGTTGGTGGCGGATGCCGGCAGCCTTCCGGTTCAGCCTATCGGCCCGGCAACGGGGGCCCAGGAAGAAAGTCTTGCAAAGTTACCCGCGATGACCGACGCCGAAATAATGGCGGCGACTATGACCCAGACGCCCGATATGGTGCCCGGCGGCGACGGCTATAATGCGTGGGCGAACGGCGGTGCTCCGCCGGCCGGTGCCCCGCTCAATCAGGGCATACCACCAGTGGGTTACGTTCCGCCCGGCGGCCAGTATTATACGGTCGATCCGAACGGCAGTCAGTTTATGCCGCCGGACAGCGGCGTGATACTGGTGCCTGTCCCCGCGAATACAAACACGGCGGTCAAACCCACGCCGACGCCAAAAACACCAGGGGCGAACACAGCCGTGCAACCGACGCCTGTCCCTAACGCGACGCCAAAACCAATGGCGACGCCGCCGCCTAAAGGTGACAAACCCGCAACCACTCAGCCGCAAAAGGATAAAACGCCCACAACCGGCAAACCGGCGAAGAACGGTAAACCCGGCGATCCGGAATAAAGAATTTTCCCCAATCTTGGGTAGCGGTGAACCACGATCTGTTTGGCCGCAAAAAGGCGCATAAATCGCAAAAACGAGTTTGTTTCTTTTTCTGCGCTTTCTGCGCCATTTTGCGGCAATTCTTTTCCTAAATAAAATCGTATAACGTCTTTATCGCGAGCAGCAATACCGTTGTCAAAAAAATTCGCCTCAGCCATATCCCGTTCAATTTTGTTACAAAATGCGCTCCGGCATAAGCTCCGAGAAACATTGTGACGCCTAATATCAGGCCAAGTTTGTAGTCCACTAATCCTTGCCACATAAATACGGTGGTCGCAATTAGCGAGGAAAAAACATTGATAAGCTTGGTGTTGGCGACTGCCTCGGAATAGGTCATTCCAAAAAAACCAACCAGCGTCGCCGTCAGGATCGTCACATAACCGCCGCTGTAAAGCCCGCCGTAAATGCCCAAAAGAAATGTGAGGACAAAGGTCAGGATCATCGCTCCACGCGAGAGCGCCTCGGCCTTTTCAATGCCTGACTTTGGCTTTAGCAGTGTAAATATTACGACAACGATCATCGCAATCGAGACGATCAGTTTTATCGAATCGCCCGTTATCAAGCCGACGATCCCCGCCCCAAGCCCCGAACCGACGATCGTCAGAGCGATAAGCGGCGAAATCCGTCCAAATTCAATCTTGCCCTGCCTCAGGAACGGGATCGTGCCGCCGACCGCCATAAATACAAGACCGAACATATTCGTCGCGACCGCGACTTTGGGGTCAATCCCAAACTGCAACATCACCGGAACGGCGATCAGCGAATTGCTCCCCGTTACGACGCCGACTACGCTCGTCAGAAAAAATACTACTATCAAAACGATCAGAGCGTAGGCTGCCATCGGACTAGAACCTTGTTCCTCCCAATCTGTTAACTAAAGACCCCATAATTGGCCCATCTTACCATACGCGCCCATACCGGCATTGTAGGAAATAAAAAAGGAGGGCCGTTATCGGCTCTCCGGATCCATATCTTCAAGTCAGAGACTTGAAGATTACCCTAATACCAACCTGAACAACTCGGCGAGAATACGTGACGTCTTTGTTCTCGCCTCGCCAAAAAGCAGATGCCGGACAAACTTTCGCGCCGCACCGCCCATCACAACCAGAGTCGCGATGGTCTCCGAAAGCCATATCACAGCGCTGCCAAACCACAAAAATATTGCGTAAAAAGAGTTTTCGATCGAATATCTGTCCGCTCCAAACGAAAATATTTGTCTCCCTGTTATAGTCCCCCCGACCGATATAATCGTCCCGACGATAACCGGCGGAGCCGCTATCAACACGAAAGTCCAGATATTCTTACGATAAAACCGCACCGCCCGGTCAATAAGATCCCCGGCACCGAGTTGTGTAAGTAAACGATCGGTAAGTGTATCGGAGGGATTTGTCATCAGTGGAATAAAGTTTCGTTAATTATACCGTCATTTCCGGCGACAAAAAAGAGCGGCCAATCGCCCCCCCCGTGTTGCTGCCGACAAAGACGCCGTACCGTCGATCAGAGTGGTTGTGGGTTCGGAGCGGCCGGCCTTGGTGCTTTGAGTTGGCGGACGGCCTTTCGAAGATTTCCGGCGTCGGGCGCGTCTGGAACCAGCCTGAGATATATCTCGATTTCCTTGATAGCGCGTTGGTCTTGTCCCTTTGCGATAAACAGATTTGCCAGCATTCGATGTCCCTCTCTCATTTCATCGCCGCCCAGCTTGATTGCCAGATTCAGCTCCTTCTCGGCCTCGTCATAGTGTTCGAGGCTGGTTAGAGTACGCCCGAGATAATAGCGGGCAATGGCCGATTGATCTTTGGCGGCGATAGCACCACGCAATAAAGCGTCGGCTTCCGGGTAGCGTTTTAGCCGAAACAAGGTGATACCGCGATTTACGAGCGGCTCGAAGCCATCAGGCTTGATCTTGAGAGCCGCGTTGAGTGCCTCGTCCGCGTCTTCCAACTCATTCATCTGCATATACTGAACGCCCAGTTCATTGTATGCGTTTACATAATCCGAATATTCAGCGATGGCACGTTTGAGCTGCTCAACGGCTCCCTTGTGGTCACCAGCGGCCGATAAATCGAGAGCCTTGCGAAAGAATTCGGAAGCGCGTTTTGGTATGGCGAGACTGGCCTGATCTATGACCGACGGCTTAAAACCCGGTTTTCGCTTGTCCACTAGTCGAATAGAGACCGTGTAAGTCTGGCTAATTGGGCTGCGCGACTGAATGACGTCGACCTGCTGTGAAACTACGTCGAAGTCCCGTTCGCCATCAATACTGATCGAGTAATTACCGGCTACCAAGCCACTGAAAAGAAATTGGCCCCGGTCGTCCGTAGTAATGATATAGTCGCCCGCCGTGGGCGATGAGAGCCTGAGTCCCATTCGCCTGTTCACCGGTTGACCGGAGGGCCAAAACACGGTTCCGACGATGAAATTATTTCCTCCCAGACGTGTGGCCGTGGTTTCGCCCATGCCGCCCGCAATCTGGCCAACAACGGTCGAGGACACAAAAAAAATAAGCACTATCGCACCGAAAAATAAATTCTGCAGCATAATTCCACTCCACCCGCGATTATACACGCGATTGCCCTCGAGACAATAAAGCAAAAAGCGGCGTTATCAGTTTCCTGACAACGCCGCATCATTAAACATTAGACTTTACTTAAAAGATAATTCGTAGCTTCATATCGATGAGACGGCCGCCTGGATCGTTCGTTGTCGAAATATCCTGATAGGCAGAACCGCTCGGCAGTTGTCCAAAAGTCGAACCGCCGACACCGACGTTAATC
>JBDSCV010000238.1:0-3239 GCA_039920905.1 Pyrinomonadaceae bacterium | reverse complement strand
GCAAAAATTCTTATTTCAAATCCAAAATTGCCCAATCGTGCTGCAACGCCGTCTGTTTCAATCGAAAATCCGGGCACACCGCGACCGGGTGCCCGACGATTGAGAGCATCGGCAGGTCGGAGATGCTGTCGGAGTATGCGTAGCTATCGGACAGATTTATGTTTTCGCGTTCGGCGTATTCGCGTATCCACTGGGCCTTGGTCGCGGAGGCCATCACGGGCGGCAGGACGCGGCCGGTGGCGTAGCCGTTTACGAATTCGAGCCGGTTTGCAACGTAATCGTCGATACCGAGATGGTCCATCAGGCGGTCGATCGTAAAATCGAGTGCTCCGGTCAGGACGATCTGCCGCTGGCCGAACTTTTTGCCGGATTTGATAAGGTCGAATGTTCCGGGAAAGATCGCGGGTTTCAGAACCTCTTCGAAAAGTTCATCTGAAAAATATCGCAGACGGTCCTGAGAAAAACCCGAGTAGCTCTTGAAAAAGACCTCATTAAATACGTTTCGCGAATAGAGGTCGGTGATTCCGAAAAAAGGCAGTTTTGCGAGCGTGCCGACGCTTTTCTTCGCCGTCTGCCATAGGCCCTGTTGACGCTTGGCGTAAAACGCGAGCGTGTGGACGAGGTTTGTGCTGACCAATGTCCCCTCAAGGTCGTAAAATGCGGCTGCCTGTCCGTTGTTATTCATTCCGGCTTTGTGTTATGTTTACCTCGCTATTTAAAACCAAATATTATCACGTATAATAGCATTTTGATAGGATGCAGCTGGCAAAGCTATAATGTAATTTACAATTTGTAATTACTTTGTAGATACACATAAGTAACCATGCGACGAGCTATCTTTCCGGGTTCATTCGACCCGTTGACCAATGGACATCTCGACATTATCAAGCGCTCGGCCCCGCTTTTTGACGAGATCATCGTCGCGGTTTTGAATAACGCGGATAAACATCCGATGTTCACGGTCGAGGAACGCTGCTCAATGATCCGCGAGGTTTTGCCCACGGTCGAAACTCAAAATTGTCGTGTCGTGGTGGACAGCTTCTCAGGTTTGACCGCCGATTTTGCCTGCGAAAAGGAGGCGACAGCAATCGTTCGAGGCATCCGGGCAGTCAGTGATTACGAATACGAACTGCGGATGGCATTGATGAACCGCCGTCTCGAACCGACGATCGAAACCGTTTTCCTAATGGCGGGAGAAGAATATTCGTACGTATCATCCACGTTGATGAAGCAGGTTTTCGAACTCGGCGGCCGCGTCGAAGGATTGATACCAGAACTCGTAGAAGACCGAATGCGAGCAAAGAAAACTGGCCACAGAGAACACAGAGCACTGAGAAAATAATTATCGGGTATGTTTAGTGATGCCCCCGATTTGTTTCTTATCTCTCTGTGTTGTCTGTGTTCTCTGTGGCAAAATGCTCATATGACTTTCCCCGTTTCTGAAAACGTAGCAAAAATGACAGGTTCCTCAACGCTGATCGCGGCTCAGGCGGCGGCGGATATGCGTCTCTCTGGCATTGATGTGATTGACCTGTCGGTGGGTGAACCGGATTTTGAGACGCCGGAATTCATAAAAACATACGCTTGGGAGGGCCTCGAAAAAGGCCTGACGAAATATACATCGACAGCCGGTCTTGTGGAATTTAGATCGGCGATAGTGGATTTCTACGCGGACAGGTTTGATGCAAATATCAGGATGGATGAGATCGCGGCGTCATGCGGCGGCAAGCAGGCCTTATTTAATGCGGCGTGTACGCTACTAAATCCGGGCGACGATGTTCTCATCCCAAAACCTTATTGGGTCACGTTCCCCGAGATCGTAACATTCTGTCGGTCAAACAACGTTTTTATCGAGACCGAGGAAACGGAGTTCGTTCTGACATCTGACCAGGTCGCGGCCGCGATCACCTATAAAACAAGACTGCTGATCATCAACTCGCCAAATAACCCGACGGGCCGCGTCATTCCCCCGGAGGAAATGCGTCGCATCGTCGAGGTCTGTGCGGGCGCCGGCGTTTATGTAATGACAGACGAATGTTATTTGTTCTTTGCGTATCCGCCGGCTGAGCCTTTTTCGCTGGCGTCGTTGCCTGATGACTTGCGCGAATTTGTCTGTGTTGCCGGGAGTTTTTCAAAGACTTATGCGATGACGGGTTGGCGGATCGGCTACACGATCGCGAATCCCGAATGGACAAGAGCAATCGTCAAGCTGCAAAGCCATTCGGCCACGCATCCGACGTCGTTCGTCCAATACGCTTGCGCCAAGGCCCTCGAAAATTCGGAAGCGACGGTTGCGGCGGTGACAGCAATGACCGGTGAATACGAACGTCGACGCGATTGGCTCATTCCGGCCCTAAATGCGATAAATGGGTTCAGATGCCCGATACCCGAAGGTGCATTTTACGCATTTGCGGATGTGCGCGAATTGATCGGAGAGAGGTTTGCGGGTTCCGGTGAAGTCGCCGACCTGCTTCTGAAAGAAGCTCATATCGTTGTAACCGATGGAGCAGGATTTGGAGCGGACGGATTTCTTCGCATATCGTATGCGACCTCGATGGAGAATTTAGTTGAGGCCGTTCGGCGTATGACTGATATTTTTGGTCATCAAAATCTGGCAGCGGTGGACTTAAATGGTTGAGATCATCGGCTGGGCAAGCTCGCTAATTCTGCTGCTCACACTTGTAAAGCAGGTTCATAAACAATGGAAAGAGGGCACAAGCGAAGGCATTTCGACCTGGCTCTTTATCGGTCAACTCGCTGCGTCGGTTGGATTTACAATTTACAGCTTCGCGGTTGGGAATTGGGTTTTTGCCGTAACAAACTGCCTGCTCACGATCAATAACATAATTGGTATTATTCTGTTTTTTTATTTCAAAAGGAAATGATTCCGGCGGCTCGCGAAAAGAAAGTCATTTGATAAGAATACACGAACAAGACCTTAACGATCTTGTTCGCGCATTTAGTTTATACCGCTAGTTTATACCGCGGCTTACTGGTTGCTAACGACATCGCCCTTGGCATTACGAAGAGCGCGGCCGTCCGACTTCACGACCCGCTCCGAAACAACGGCACCGGGAGGTGGGGGCGTGCCGCACCTCGCCCTGATGAACACCGCGTGGAACGTGCTGGCCGCTCTCAGGGTGAAATCTACCGGTAGTGCCGGGTTTGGTACAAAGAACGTCACTACCACCGGAGCAGTTGTGCCGGGTGTAAATGCCGGTATCGTCACTATCGCATTG
>JBDSCV010000237.1:0-2873 GCA_039920905.1 Pyrinomonadaceae bacterium | reverse complement strand
AGGAAAGATCGGAGTCATAAAGGTTTACAGCCTCGAGGACGGCGAAAGTGCGGATATTCGCACACAGACAGCTAACCTGACAAAGCAGGGCGTCCAAAAGATCGTCCTTGATCTTCGCGGTGTTTCGGCTGGCCTTCTTGCCGAAGGAGTTTCAGTTGCAAATCTATTTATCAAGGACGGTGAGATCGCAAGGGTGATCGGCCGCGAGAACAAAGTCCTGACCACATATACGGCTGATCCCGCCAAGGCGGGTTTTGACGGAAGCTTGGCTGTGCTGATCGATCTTGGAACGGCGGGAGCCGCAGAGGTTGTCGCCTCCGCGATCCTGGATCGCAAACGCGGCGAAGTTATTGGCGAACGCAGTTTTGGGTCAGGCACAGAACAGAAACTTTTTCCGCTGACAAGCGGCGGAGGCTATCTTTTGACCGTTGCAAAATGGGCGTCGCCGAGTGGAAGACCATTCCTCGGCGAAGAGCGATTGTCGTCCGGCGTTAAGCCCTCTATCGAGGTCAAACGTCCCGACACTCCAGAGCCGCTTGATATTGAAAGCCTGAATGACCAACAAGACGGCCCGGCTCCGCAGCCGGCCATAACGCCGACGCCAACTCCGAAACCGATTGTGCCAAAATCGGTTGAGGATATTCAACTGAAAAAGGCTCTCGAAGTCTTGCAGGATAAGGTGATGACCGTAAAAGCAGGTTAGATAATTACCGTATTAAAGATCACGGGCCGGACATTTATGTCCGGCCTTTTGTATTCTAAATGTGTTGTTAAGTTCGTATAAGACTGCTAAAATCAGTTTCCAATGACCGAAACCAATTTCACGATTCGACCGCTGGCTGAGAGCGACCTCGCGGAGTGGCTCAGGCTCAGACTGCTACTCTGGGACGAGTCCACCGAGGACGACCACATGGCTGAAATGGTCGATATTATCGAAAACTCCGACGCCCAGTTCGTTGCCGTTGCCGATCTTGGCGATGGGCGGCTAGGCGGTTTTCTCGAGGCAAGTATCCGTTCTCACGTCGAGGATTGCGACACCGAGAATGTCGGGTATCTTGAGGGTTGGTTTGTCGAAGAAGGTTATAGGCAGTTAGGCATGGGCGGCAGCCTCGTAAATTTTGCCGAGGAATGGGCCCGTCAAAAAGGCTGCACGGAAATGGCCTCTGATGCCGAAGTTGATAATATTGTTAGTCAACAGGCTCACTCGCGACTCGGATATTCCGAAACCTCGCGTCTCGTGCATCTAAAAAAAGAACTTGTATAGTGAAATTACGCAGATCGACAATTTTATATCTCGCGAAGGCTACGTTTTGGATGTTGGTCGTCTCTGTGGTTGCCATGGCTCAATCGACCGATCAGAATTTCCCAACCCCTGTCACAACCAACGAAATTAGCGGCACGATAAAGGTGCGGGACATTGGCGATTCGCGGCTCACGTCATATTTCTATGCATTTGACGGCGGTCAGGGCGATATTTTTATTAATGTTGTTACAAAGAATTTTACCGGTGATATTGATGTCTTTACTGCCGACAACCTTCGCCCGCTTACCAAAATGGTGATTTTCGCCGACTCCGGAGTAAGCGAAACTGGGCGCTTGGTCTATCTGCGAAAAGGCGAGCGTTTGCTCTTGCGAATCGAAGGACGCTCACCAAATGATGATCCATCGGCCTTTAATATCAAATTTGCGGGCAGTTTTATCGCACTTGCCCGGCAGAAAACTGATGTGGCTCCGCTAGTAACGTCGTCCGGTGAGGATGGCGGCGTAAGGGTAAACTCAGTCGGCACGAGGGTTGAAGCTCCGCCAAAACCAAAAGCTACAATACCGACCGAAGAAGTTGTTAAGGAAAGTCTTCCTGTTGAGAAACCGCGCAAGACAAAGAAAAGCGCCATATTGACCGATAAAGCCAAAACTAAGGAGAAAGTAGCAACGGATGCGGAGACCAGTCCCGAGGAAAAAGCGGAAGAGACGCCTGCGATAAAACCGGTCGCCCCGACACCAGGAAGACCAAAGACTCCATCCCGCACCGCAAAGCAGCCCGGAACTAAAACGCCTAAACACGTCGCCAAGCTGGAAGTGAAGAAAGTCGATCCACTGGCAAGCATTCGACTCGTGATCGAACTAAAAGATGGCGTGGTAATATGGCGGCCGATGAACGAAGTCTTGAGATTCAGCGTTGATAAGGGCGTATTGACCGTCATTTCAAAAGACGGAAACATCACGCGTTACTCATTACTCGATGTCGCTAAAGTTATTATTCAGTAGTGCTTACGCATAGCTGTGGAGTCCTTTTAGCAGATAACTAACACCCAGATAAGTAAAGATCACAAGCAAAAATCCGACGACCGCGAAATATGCCGAACTCCGTCCTCTCCATCCGCGTGCGATGCGTGTGTGCAGAAAAGCTGCGTATGTCAGCCACGCAATCAAAGCTCCTGTCTCTTTTGAGTCAAATCCCCACGGACGCCCCCACGATTCGTTCGCCCAGATCGCTCCTGTGATAAGGAGCATCGCAAGGCCCGCAAAGGCAAGGCAAGCCGTTTTATACATCAGGCCGTCGAGAGATTCGAGGCTGGGCAGCCGTTCCCGCAGTTTCTCTGTTCTAAAGCTAAAGAAGATCACAAACAGTGTCGCAACGAGCGCCGTGATCAAAGCGGCCACTTCAACCGGATTTGTGTTTAGGCTCATGAACATCTGCGGCCCATTCGCCTGAACATAAGCTCGTCCCATCTGCTCATGCTGCTTCGGAGTCATCTGCGTTAGTTCCTGAACGCTTAACTGCTCATTTTCGGCCATCGCCATTCCGGCCGTTACATATTGACTGCCGTCACGGCCTAATTGCGACTGAAGCCGTGTAGAAACGTCAATATTAT
>JBDSCV010000236.1:0-12996 GCA_039920905.1 Pyrinomonadaceae bacterium | reverse complement strand
GTCGCCGGCCGCGACAATTTGCTCGATCAGCGTTTTAGACGCGAATTAAAGCGGCTCGTGCGCGTTTTGGGCCATGACGACAGGTTTGTCTGGCTCGACTGGCTCGATGATGTTTCTCCGCTGCTCGCCGCCGCAGATATTTTTGTTTCGCCGTCACATTCTGAGAGTTTCGGACTCGCAATCCTCGACGCGATGGCCGCCGGGACGCCTGTCGTAGCAACCGCGACCGACGGAGCAAAGGTGCTGATCACCGACGAAAATGCTCTCGTTCCCGTCAAGGACCCGCTCGCGCTCGCGGAAAAAATATGCTGGTTTTTGGCAAACGAAATTGACCGCCGCCGCCTTGGCCAAATGCTAAGAGCGACGGCCCGCAAAAAATATGGATTAGAGCGAATGGTTGATGCAACCGAGGCTTTATATCGCGAGGTTTGCGGTTCGGAGGTGGCCTTGCCGTAAGGCCAACATCCGGTTTATCTTATGAGTATGTGGCAGTTCGTTTTGATCTTCTTTACGGCCTTCGTGTTTCTGATGAATGCTTATTCGCAAACCGCCGAAAAGTTCGCCGCCGTATGGGATAAAGAGCATATTTCGAAGATGTTTCCGTCGGATGTGCGTCACGCTGACCTCAAGAAATATCTCGAACAATTAAAAAAACTTGGCATTAAGGTCGAGCAGGTTGGCTTTTCAAACGCCCGCCGCGAGATCTATCAGATCGAGTGGGGCAAGGGCCCGCTCAAGATATTTATGTGGTCGCAGATGCACGGCGACGAACCGACCGCAACCTCGGCGCTCATTGATATGTTCGCCTTTCTGCAAAAGCACCATGACAAGGATTGGGTCAAAAAGATCGCCGAAACAGTGACGATCCGCGCGGTCCCGATGCTAAATCCAGACGGCCAGGAGCTGTATCAGCGGCGCAATTTACAAGGCATCGACATCAACCGCGACGCGCTCGATCTAAAAACGCCAGAAGCCCGGCGGTTAAAACAGCTTCGCGACGATTGGAATCCCGCGATCGGCTTTAATCTACATAATCAGGGTGCTCTCACCACCGCCGGACGTTCCCCAAATCAGGCCACGATCTCGCTGCTCGTCGTTTACGGTGACAAAGCAAAAACCACCAGCTTCGGCCACGAACGCAACCTGCGGATCACGGCAGCGATGGTTACGGCCCTGCAAAAATTCATTCCCGGCCACATCGCGCGTTATAGCGACGAATGGTCGCCGACCGCGTTTGGCGATAATTTTTCGGCGTGGGGAACTCCGACAATACTCATCGAAACTGGCTCCCTTTACGCCAAGGATGAGATGTATCTCGTCAAGATGAATTTTATCGCATTTATGACCTCTCTCGACTCACTAGCGACGCTCAGCGAGAGAACGCAGGCCACTTTGCCCTATCTCACTCTGCCTGAGAATAGCTCCGGCGGGCTCGTAAATTTTATTTTTCGCCGTGCAAATATTGTCAATCCGGCGGGTGTCTCATCCATCCCGGTCGTCGACATTGCGGCTGTGACCGAGCGCCGCCGCGCCAGTTTTATTGCTCCTACATTTGTCCGTGCTATAGGCGATCTGGTGAATCTACGCGGCCTCGAGGAGTACGACGCCAGCGGTTTTAACGTCATCCAAAGGTTTGGCACCGTCAAAACGGGCGAGCTGGCCGAATTTTTCTTTTACCGCAAAGATCGCACCATTGACTGGGCCTGTGCCGATCTGGAAAGACAGTTTCCACCTGACGCTATTTTTTCGTCCGGTAAGTGGGTCAAAGGTGACAAGGTCGTGCCCAAAAGATAGCCTGTAAATTGATTGCTGTGTTAACTCTGCTAAAGATCAAAAATATTGCGCTCATCGACGATCTCGCCATTGAGTTTGGCGGCGGGCTAAACCTTTTGACCGGCGAGACAGGCTCAGGTAAATCGATCATCGTTGACAGCCTCGGAGCTCTCACCGGCGAGCGTGTCTCGAACGATCTCATAAAGGAAGGCGAACAATCGGCGGTCATCGAAGGTATGTTTTCGCTGCCCGTAAGCGCCGAACTGCAGGCGATCTTCGCCGAGAGCGGCTTCGAACTGGAAACCGAACTGATAGTCCGCCGGGAGCTTTCCGCTGCCGGAAAAAATCGCGTGTTTATTAACGACCAGCTTGTCACGCAGGGATTTTTGAAACGCATCGGCAGTTTTCTTGTCGATATTCATGGCCAAGGCGAGCAGGCTGCTCTGTATGACGTCGAGACGCACATCGACATGCTTGATGAGTTTGCAGGGGCCGATGCTCAGAAAGATAAAGTCGCCAATACTTTCCGGGCCATGTCCTCTATCCGGGCCGAACTCGCCTCGCTCGAAAAAGATACCGCCGAAAAACTCCAGCTTATCGACATCCTGCGTTTTCAGGCCGGAGAGATCAAGGCTGCAAATTTGAGTGCGGGCGAAGACACGGAGCTTGAAGAAGAAAAGCGGCGTCTGAGTAACGTCGAAAAACTGACCGCTCTGAGCAACGAAGCCTTTGCCTTGCTCTACGACAATGCCGAATCGACCGCCGCAACGCTCGAAAAGGCCCAGCGAAAGGTCGCTGAACTCGCCGATTTCGAATCGAATTTCGGTGAATACGCGGATGGCATCAAATCGGCGCGGGCCGTGATCGAGGATCTCGCAATTACCGTTCGCGATTTTCGCAGCCATCTCGAATTTTCGCCCGAGCGACTCGAAACCATCGAAAATCGTCTCGCCGAGATCACGCGGCTCAAACGAAAATATGGCGATTCGATCGAGGTTGTGCTCGAACATCTTCGGGTTTCGGACGAACGCCTGCAAAACATAGAGACAGCCGAGTTTCGCGAGGGAGAATTAAAGAAAAAGCTCGTCGATCTGCGAACGGAATATTTAAAAGTTGCCGGTGAAATGCACGATAAACGCACATCGGCAGCGGCAAAATTTGAGAAACAAGTCGAACAAAATCTGCAAGGTGTGGCGCTTGAAAAGGCGCGGTTTGAGGTGCGGATCGAGAAGTCCAAGGATGATAGCTCGTTCACAGCAAAAGGTATCGATAGCGTAGAATTTTATTTTTCCGGAAATCCCGGCGAGTCGCCAAAGCCGCTTGCCAAGGTCGCGTCCGGTGGCGAGGCGTCACGGCTGATGCTCATTCTGAAAACAACCGCCAACGCGAGTGGTTCGCAAAAAACAGCGGTATTCGACGAGATCGACGTCGGCATCGGCGGTCGCGTCGCTGAGGCAGTCGGGCGCAAATTAAGAGAACTGGCCGCTACCCAGCAGGTGCTTTGCGTCACGCATCAGCCGCAGATCGCATCGCTTGCCGACCGTCACTTCATAGTCGAAAAGACGACATCCGGCGGCCGCGCCGTAATCGCGACACGCGAACTAAACGCAGCCGAAACGATCGAGGAGATCGCCCGCATGTTGGCCGGCGAAACAATAACCGGCGCGGCCCGTGAAAATGCAAGGTCGATGCTGGCAGCAAATCAGAATAGCCGCAAAAAGGCACAAAACGCGCAAAAATAGGGATATACTTCTTTCGCGTTTTTTGTGCCTTTTTGCGGCAATAATTCTTATGAATCCTGAAATTCTCGCTCACGTCATTCGCGGTGAAACGATCGAGTCTATCCATCGCGGCCATTTGATCGTTGTTGACGGCAGCGGGGGCGTTATTGCATCCATGGGCGACCCGCGGACCGTAACTTTTATCAGATCGTCTGCTAAACCGTTTCAGGCAATGCCGTTTCTCACCAGCGGCGCCGCAGATGCTTTTGGATTTACGGAAGATGAGATCGCTATGGCATGCGCCTCGCATTCGGGCGAGAAAATTCACGTCGAAATTGCCAGACGAATGCTTGCGAAGACGGGCCTGTCGGAATCCGATCTTCGCTGCGGGGCTCATCCACCTTTCTACGAACCTGAGGCTCACCGCATGATCGCCGCTGGCGAAAAGCCGACGCAGCTTCACAACAATTGCTCGGGCAAACACATCGCGATGCTCGCCCTTGCAAAGCATATCGACGCCGATATAAAAACGTACGATTCGCCGGATAGCCGCGTTCAGAAGCGGATACTGAGATGTATATCGGACTTTACAGAGGTTCCGGAAAGCGAGATAGGCATTGGTATTGACGGCTGTGCGGCACCGAATTTTGCCGTTCCCGTCTCGGCGATGGCCAAAAGTTTCGTCAACCTTGTCTCACCTCGAAAATTTCACGATTCGATCCAAACGGCCTGCTCACGGATCG
Organism: Pyrinomonadaceae bacterium; assembly: GCA_039920905.1. GTDB lineage: Bacteria > Acidobacteriota > Blastocatellia > Pyrinomonadales > Pyrinomonadaceae > OLB17. The sequence continues at coordinate 8,759 of JBDSCV010000236.1, read as the reverse complement.
TCGCGGCGATGATGAAATACCCCGAACTCATCGGCGGCACCGAACGCCTCGACACAATGCTCATGCGGGCCGCACCGGGCCGCATCATCTCAAAGGTCGGCGCCGACGGCGTCTGGCTCTGCGGCGTTCTGCCCTGCGAAAAATGGCCCACCGGCCTCGGCATAGCTCTCAAGGTCGAAGACGGCGACGACCATCGTGCTCGTCCCGTTGTTGCTGTTGAAATATTGCATCAGTTGGGAATCTTATCTGAAAGTGATCTGCCGGAGCTTTCGCTAATGCCAATTAAGAATCGTCGTGGCGATATGGTGGGATACGTGAACGCGATTATCGAACTTACGATGGAGAAAATATGAAAACCTTACCGTCTGCGTTGTTTCTTGTTCTTTTTACAGTTGTCATATCGGTCCCAGCGCAAAAAAGCGCAGTTAAGAAAGACTAATGTGACGGTGGCAGTTCAAAATGAGAGCGCCACCTCCGAGCTTTTGCCGATGCCAATGGAAATGAGCCCAAATCTGTCGGACGCCGAGATCGGAATAAAGTATTTTGGTCCGCAAAGCGACAGTGACATTTCGGTGCTTCCGATTCTTAAAGGAACGAAGAATCGATATTCGAAAGGCTCCTCATTCGGAGTCAAGTTTTTCGTTGATGACATCGCCTTAAAAAGCAATAAGCTCCGAATAGTTTCAAAAGTAGATAAGAACAAAGACGACGAAACTCTTCATCTTTATCTCACTACGGAGGAACTGGCGTGGCTGGCTACTGGTGACACCGCAAAAATTGAACTCTATGACTCAGAAGCGGAAACGAAATGACACCGTTTCGTTCACCAAGGTTGGGTTCAACGAGTTCAAGAGATTTGCGAAAAGTGTCTTACTAATAAAAAGTCACCTAAATTGAGATCCAGGGCTTCCAGGTGCGCACGTAAGGCCGAGACTTTGCTGGCGACTTTGAGTCGAAAGCTTACTTTGAACGTTTTTTCTTTTTTTGGAATTGATTGTTCCAAATCCAAGCCGCGACGTAGCAAATCATTCACAACATCTTTGAATGACTTTTCTGGTTCAGCTTCTCTTGCTTTTTTCAAGCCGAGTGCTACATCGTCGTCCAGTGTGACCGTTACCCTCATATTACCGCCGAGCATCAATATTTTATCAGGAATCAGCTATTGGTAAATTGCTTCCTTTTTTACTCTTAAATTCTTCCTTCTCAAACGTCCGATCGAGCCACAGGTTCGTCAGTTTTTCCTGGATGCTATTCGCACGCAAACGTTCGTTGAGGTTTTTAAAATCGACAAAATCAAGATGCTGATCCTGGTTAAAGCATGAGAAGACAAAGAATTCTTCCCCAGTGTGAGGGTTTACGTGGCGTTGGAGGCATTGGGCGCAGACCTCTTTCATCATGCATTGCATGGGCGAATTGATCGAGCCAATGGCGGTGTGATTTTCGTTGAGGTATGGTTTCAGCGTTGTGTGGCGGGCCTCGCGAACGCCGTTCATCATTCGGTCTGAGCCAATAGCAATGATGCGGTCAACGTCTTTGAGATCAACGGTTTGAGTTCCCAAACGCCCTTCGGCATAGGCGATCATCGCCTGAACGATGTTGCCGCGAAAATGCGCGTCCTGCGGTCGTTTGGGTATGATCGCATCACCAAAATCCGTCGCCCAAACAACCTCGTCGGTGGCGTTTTCGATCTCTTCGCGTTTGAAAAGATCGGAGCCGTTCTTGTAGCCCGCAAAATAGACGACCTTATTATTTTTGACGCGCAACGCTCTCGCTATCGAGAATAAAACGGCATTACCGAGTCCGCCGCCCGCGAGCAGAACAGTTTCATTTTCGGTGATCTCGGTTGGCGAGCCGGTCGGACCCATGACAAGAACTTCCTCACCTTCCTTCAACAGCGAACAAAGCCTCGACGACGTTCCCATCTCAAGAACGATCATCGAAAGCAAACCTTTTTCTTCATCGACCCACGCTCCGGTTAGAGCCAACCCCTCCATCATCAACCGCGTTCCTTCGACGACCGGAGCCGAAGTCTCAAAATTTTGCAGACGATAGAATTGTCCGGGCTCAAATTTTCTCGCTTGTAACGGGGCTTTCACGATCACATCAACGATCGTCGGCGTCAGGCGTTCAACCTTGACGACATACGCTCGCAGCTCGGCATCGAGTTTGGCCTCGAGATTGTCGAATATCGAATCACGCTCTGATTGCGGCAAAACGCCACGGGTTGCGAGTTCGTCGGCAAAGATCTCAACGACCTTTTCATAGCCGTGTTTGGCGGACGCCATCGCTTTGACGACATTTCCGGCGTAGGTCGGATGGTTGTCGCCGTAATAGCTGATGAATTTGCCGTCGTGTTCGTATGAGGTGAAAAATCCGACCTCGCCCTTTGGCGTTTCGACCACATGCTGTTTCCCGTCGCCGCTTCGTATCACTTTGAACGGCTGAAAGAACTGCTTCCACTCGTCCATCTTAAAAGTGCCGGGCTTTTCCTTTTCGTAAATCACATTTGGCGAAGTTCCCGCTGCGACGCAGACGGTGTGGGCCGGAAATTCGTGCATCTCGCCGGTATTTTCAAACTTTCCGGTCTCCGCGATGTATTCAAGCCGCTCAAAAATAAGGGCCTTGACCGCATTGAATTCGTCCGGCACGGCCTCAGCGGGGTTCATACATTCAATGAAATTGATGCCTTCTTCAAGGGCTTTTTGGACCTCTTCGTGATTAAGCCGATAGGCTGGAGCGTCCTGCAAACGTTTGCGGTAAATAAGCGAAACGCCGCCCCAGCCTCGCACCAGCGGAACAAAATTGGGCTCCTCGCCGACAGCGGTTGCCCGCGCACGTTCGGCACGAATTTCCTTGCCATGTTCGAGAAATTCCTGCAAAACGCGTATCTCTTCTTCGTCAAAATGGGCGACAACCTCATCTTCGCCAAATTCGGTTGTTACCTGCTCATATTTGGCAAGCATCTTCTCGACCTGAACCGGATAATAAGCGAAAATTTCGGTTGCCGAATCAATGCCGGTTAATCCGCCGCCGATCACAACCGCTGGCAGTCGAACCTGCAAATTCGACAGCGTATCTTTCTTAAAAGCACCGGTTAGCTGCAAAGCCATGAGGAAATCGGACGCTTGGCGAATGCCGCGAATCAGGTTGTTTTTCATCGGCACGATAGTTGGCCGCCCCGCACCCGTCGCGATCGCGATGTGATCGAAACCAAGTTCCCATGCGTCCTCGATGGTCAGTGTTCCGCCAAACCTGATGCCGCCATAAGGGCGAAAACGCTTGCGCCGCGTCAGCATAAGCTGGATCATCGTCAGAAAATTTTTGTCCCAGCGAACCGTGATTCCATACTCAGAAACGCCGCCAAACCCGGACAATATTCGTTCGTCAAGCTGCTCGGTTATCTCGTTAATGTCTTTAATCGGTTTTGGACACGTCTTGCCGTGATTTCCAGTCCAATCATTCGGCAAGGGTTCGATCTTTAGTCCGTCGATTCCGATAACGCCAAAGCCTTCGTTTAGAAGATAATGTGCCAGCGTGTAACCCGCCGGGCCGAGGCCGACGACCATCACATTTTTTCCGTTGTATGGCAGTGTGTAAGGCCGTTTTGCGTTCAGTGGGTTCCATCGGGTGAGCAAACTGTAGATCTCAAAACCGTAAGGCAGATTTAGCACATCGGTCAGCGACGCCGTCTCGGCGAGCGGAATATTGACCGGCTCCTGCTTCTGGAAAATGCAGCCTTTCATGCAGTCGTTGCATATCCGGTGACCAGTTCCGGCGCACATCGGATTGTCAATCGCGACGAGAGCGAGCGAGCCGATCGAATCGCCCTGCTTCTTGAGCAGGTGCATTTCCGAGATCTTTTCATCCAACGGGCAGCCTTCGGTCTTAATACCGAGCGGATTTCGTTTCACCGTGCCGTCGGGTTCGTGCAAACCGGTCGAGCAAGAATCCTTTTCCCGCTCGTGGCAGATCAGACAATAGTCGATCTCATACAGCGCGTCGCGCATTGTGCCGCGATCATCCGTCAGTTTAAAACCGACCCGGCGGCGCATCGCATCGTCGGCGCCCCGCATGACGTTTGCAAGTTCAGGTTCAGGATGAATGAGGTGAACCAGATTCTGATAATCGAGTGGATGCGGAGTCTTAAAGCTACACCACTTCTTTGACTTATTATGAAACGCCGCCGCCGACCAGACCTCGACGAGTTGGAGAGCGGCCTTTATCGTCAAGAGATCGCCGGTCGCATCTTGCTCTAAGACATACTGAGAAAACAGCTTGCCAAAGGCAGCGTCTTTTAGCTTTTCGTAGGCGGCGTTGATTCTCTTAACAGTATCGTTCGTGGTTGCTGACGACTCACGAACCCATTCGCTATCGCTCCCGGTTCTGTCACTGTCGCTGTCGCTATTCGTCTTGGCAATCTCTTCTTCAGCATCGAGCAGACGGCAGGTCATCGCTGCAATCGACAGTTCTTCATCCTGGATGAGCGTGTCGTCAAAGGCGGCATTCCGCAGCCCGGTCAACGCGATCCAAAGCTGGCTTTCGTTTAATTTAGCAAGTTGATCGGGTTTGTATTTCCTTACAGCACGCCGCTGGACAAAGAATTTGTATTTCCAAACCGGATTTTGGACGAGGATACTCTGTTCCAACTCGGAGCGTTCACGTTTGACCCGAAAGAGGCGTGCAATAAAATCAGAAAGATAGGGCGCCGAGTCGGTCAATATCTTTGACTCGACCTTTCTTTCATAACCAATACCTCGGGATGCGATATATTTTGTCAGTGCGGTGTGGAGCACCGCGTCGTTTTCCCTAACCTCCGTGTAAAATCTGTCCGCCAGATCCTTAAGCCTGACGGCGTCAAAAAGATCGGAGAACCGAAAGCCTGCGACGCCCAGATCGAAATCGTTTTGCGCTCCGCCGCTGTTTTCAGAAAATACCGTCATAAGCGTGTCGTTACCCAAAATAAGTCTCTAAGGGCAAATGAACAATATATCATCCGGCGAGGGGCTCTACCAAAGTAGCTCGCTGTCGTTGGAGACAGGCGCAGGAAGTCCCGACATGTTAGAATCATTAACTTAGATACGATTTTTGGTGAAAATTTGCTTCAAATATGGTATAAAGCAAGTTCGTCTCGCGTTTGGACGCATTTATAAAGATAGGATTGATTTAGCAGTAGTATGGAAAACGATCAGCGGTTGACGCCCTTACCCTCAACAAACGATTTACAACCGTCCCACGTCGATTACTCGTCTGGGTATTCGTCAATGTATGACGATACTTTCGACAGTAAACGTTCGATACCCCAATATTTCAACATAGTTTACAAACGCCTGCCGATAATTTTGGCGATAACGATCATTGTCACTGCGGTCGTGTCTTTTTATTCGTATCGACAGCCGTCTATCTATCAGGCCCAGACCGAGTTGATCATTGAGCCGCGTAAACCACAGGTTACACAAAGGGACGCGATAAATATCAACTTCGGCGACGATCAAAAATATTACAACACGCAGCTCGAATTGCTAAAAAATCAGGACCTGATGAAGCGTGTAGTTGTCGCTCTTGGCCTGCATCGGGACGCAAATCTTTTGGGGGATCAAAATCGCGGTATTCTAGCGGGTGTTCGTTCGATGTTTAACGGCGGGCAAAAGGATCCGAGTTACGATAACTCATTACCTATCGTCAGCGAATCGTCACTCGACCCGGATAAAGACGGACAAATTCAAATCACTCCCGAAGAAAATTCTCGGGCCGAAGCATATGCAGATGTTCTGGTCCTCGGCCTTAAGGTCGAACAGCTGGAACGGACCAACATTGTTAACATAATTATCACAAATTCTAATCCCCAGCTCGCCGCTCGGGTGGCCGATAAGGTGACCGAGTTGTTTATCAAAGAAAACGTTGAACGTGAGAGTTCCGGGGCAAGAACTGCCTACAACGACCTAAAAACCTCTATCGAGGACCTAAAGGCGACGGTCATTCAGCAGGAAGACCAACTCGTTTCCCAAATGCGTTCGAGTAATTTGCCTCTACAGGAAGGTGGTAACGGGCTCAGAGCCGGCAATCTCGGAGGGCTGTTATCGCAATGGCGGGACGCTCAAAACGAAACGGGAAAGATACAGGGTATTTATTCCGCAGCGATGAATGCCAGCGGGACGGGCGACATCATTTCCGTTGTTGGCGACAACAAAGCTATTCAGGACGCCCGGAGCCAAAATCTTAAACGTAAGGCCGCTCTCGAAAATCGGTTAGAAGACATCGATAAAAAGATCAACGGATTAAACGAAATACGCGAAACGCTTCTGGTTAAATATACGCCCGAGTATAAAGACGTTGTCGCGGTGGACGCCCAAATCAAAGAACTCGAAGCTCAAAAGGTTCGTATAAATCGCGAAGTTACTGAAAAGATCAAAAAAGAGGGCCCGATCCTCGAAAAAAATGCGGAACGTGAAGCGATTGCCAGTCTTCGCGCCCAGCTTGCGGCGGCACAAAATCGTGAGGCGCGCCAACGCGCGGCCTTTGAACAGGCGGCTGCTCAGGCAAATGTCGAGGGTGTTGCCGAGACTCAGCTTACAACTCTAAGAAGTGAAATAAAATCGAATCGGGACCTTTTAGAAACTTATACACAACGTCAAAAGGAACAAGAATTGGCCTTATCTAGCCAGCGTCCGGATAATATCACGATCCAGAACCGCGCGGTTACGCCGAGCAGTCCGATTGGGCCTCAGCGCGCACGAAACATACTTGTAGCGCTTCTGTTGTCATTCGCAGCGGGGGTAGGACTTTCATTCCTGCTCGATTACCTTGACGATTCGGTTCGCACTTCCGATGATATCAGCCGCAATCTTGGGCTACCTACGCTCGCCCTTATCCCGCATTACATCAATACGGAAAAGCGAAAGCTCTTGTCAACACGGAATGGAAACGGGGGAGAACCTACTCCGGCGTTGATCACGATGGATGAACGCCAGTCGCCGATGGCCGAAGCATACAGGCATTTGCGCACGTCCCTCCTCTTCTCAAGTGCCGGCAAGCCGCCCAAGACGATTCTGATCACATCGTCCCAACCGTCAGAAGGCAAAACGACCACGGCCATCAACACCGCGATCACTCTGGCTCAAAGTGATGTTGATGTTGTTCTCATCGACTGCGACCTTCGCCGTCCGCGTCTGCACAGCCAATTTGGGTTAGAAAATTCCCGCGGTCTGACCAATTACCTTTCGGGCGATAAGGACACCGAGGGTTTGATCCGAACCTACGCGGATCTGCCGCGTCTCAAGATCATCACCAGCGGACCGATCCCGCCAAATCCGGCCGAGCTGCTCAGCTCGAACGAGATGCGAAATCTGCTCCAGTTTCTGGGCGGCAAATTTAAACACGTTATCATCGATTCGCCGCCGGCGATCTCGTTTACGGACGCAGCGATCTTATCCACTTTGGTGGATGGCGTCGTGCTGGTCGCGATGGCAAATAAGAGTTCGATCCATCTGATGCGGAAGTTCAAACAGCGTGTCAACACTATCGGGGCACGTATCTATGGCGTGGTTCTCAACGGCCTGAAAGCGGGATCGATGGAATATGACTACTACGGCACGGGTTACTATAAATACTACAACACGTCTGTCGAGGACGTATCAACCCCGTTGATGGAGGACCAGGCCAAAGCCGCCACTGAGGAAACTAAATCGTAATCGCGAATCGTTAACAAAGAAGCCGGGGAACAACTCCCCCGGTTTTTCAATTTTCGTGATACTAATCGACTTAACTCTCGACTCCCAACTCCCGACTCCCGACTTCTTACTTATCCAGTCTTCTCATCTGCCGCAGCAGAATATCGGCGTAAAACTTCGGCGTATTTATATTCTTGAGCACAACCTTGCCGCCGTCTTCGCTGGCGTTGTCGATACTCAGATCGCCAAACCCGAGCAGCCGCTGAACTACACCCGAAGAAACGGTTACGTCCTGTATTCGGCGTATCGGTATGCTCCGTGTGTGGCGTGAAATAAACCCTTCGTCGATCTCAAGCTGCGAATCCGTCAGCGTATAACGCACAGTTTTTAGCCTAAAATGATAATAAGCCGGTATTAGAAGCAAAAGCAGCCCGGTCAAAATGGCCAGCAAGATCGGGATCGACGTAAATGAGCTAAACGCCGCTACAACCAGCAACGCACCGACCGCCGCGATGGCATAGCCGCCTTTCACAAACATCAGCGTCGGGCTGATCACAAATATCTCTGCCTCGGTTGCATCCGTATCCGCGTCACCACCCATCCGGGCCGACACGCCCGCGACCCGCAAAACAGCGGCAGTATCAGCATCAACGCTCCGTCTGGGCGCCACCCGGGTTTCCTCTTCAGCTATAGGCAGGCCGCATTTCCTGCAATAAGTTGCCGTTTCAGAATTATCCGCCCCACATTTTTCACAATACATTTCTACTTCCTTCCTTCTGGCTTCCTTGTGGCGACTGCCAACCCCCCTACTGCCTACTGCCTACTGATTCCGACCGACTTCTCAGTCTGCAATAATAACCCAGTCCGTGCTTCAACCGCGAGCGCCGAATGCCGCGTCAGCGGCAACTGACTTGAGCCGTGCGGTTTCAACCCACTGACGCATATTGTAAGATAAATCCCGTCGCGTCAGCGACGGTTGAATCTACTCTGAAGGCCCAAGATCAATATGAAACTCGAACAAATCCTGCGCGATTCTAACTATTCTCTGAGTCTTTTTTCACAAGCGGAAATTGATACTCTGGAAAATCGCAT
>JBDSCV010000235.1:0-3206 GCA_039920905.1 Pyrinomonadaceae bacterium | reverse complement strand
TTTTAACGCCAAAGGCTTGGTTTAATAACCAAAGAACGCTTGCAACCCAAACTCTGGCTGAGGTCGTCATAGCTGAAGATTGCGGCTGCGAGACGACCCAATAGAACTTTGTCCCGCCCAATCGGGGATTTTTATGCGTAAATTTGTAATTTTAAGTTTGTTTATAGCGGGCTTTGGGCTGATGGCTCAGAATGCCAAAGGTCAGGGCGTTATACCGGAGATTCTCCGCCGGCTGGATCTCAATAATAAATCATTACAGTCGCTGAAAGCGGATGTGACGATGGTGAAATACAATCCGCAACTAAACGCTACGGATAATACGGTCGGCAGTACCAGCTATCTTCCCAAAACGGCAAAACACGTCATGTATGTTCGAATCGATTGGACAAAACCAGTCGAGGAACAAATATCCGTGATCGGCGAGAGCTATGAGCTCTACCGGCCGCGTTTGAATCAGGTAATTGTTGGAAAGACGGGCGCCTCAAAAAATATCGCCCCGGTCGGCGGAGCTCTGGGATTTATGAGCATGTCGAGAGACCAGCTCAAGGCGAATTATACCGTTGTTTACATCGGTCAGGAGCAGATCAACGGCGGCGCAACGACGTGGCACCTTGAACTTACACCAAAAACCGCGACAAGCTACAAAACCGCCGAAATATGGGTCGATGGCGATGGTATGCCGCGTCAGGCGAAGGTAAATGAGAAAAACGGGGATACGACGACCGTTTTACTTTCGAACATTCGGAAAAACGAGACGATCAAGAGCGACATATTCAAACTTAATTACGATAAAAAGAAAGTTAAGATCGTCAAAGGATAGCTTTGACAGCGGGGAAATTAGAAGGCCTTGGCCGTTAGCTTTCGGCCGGGGCTTTTTCGTTAATTTGTATTGAGTTAGCTCAAAACCTATAATTGTTAGTTTGTAACGGGTTAGTACTTTATTATGCCAAAGGCAAGCAGTTTTAGCAGATTTACACGCGGAGTCAAACACACCATCAAAGCGTTTGCCTCGACTCGGCATCCTGTATTGGTCCATATCGTGCCGATGCGGCGGTGTAATCTGGCTTGTACCTACTGCAATGAATACGACAAAACGAGCGATCCGGTGCCGATCGACGTAATGCTCGAACGGATCGATAAGCTGGCTGAATTTGGCTCGTCGGTCATCACCATCTCCGGCGGCGAGCCCATGATGCATCCCGAAATCTACGATATCGTCGAACGCATCCGCTATCACGGAATGATCGCCGGCCTGATCTCGAACGGCTATTATTTCCAGGTCGATAAGATCCAAAAACTCAACGAAGCCGGCCTCGACTATTTACAGATCTCGATCGACAACGTCACGCCTGACGACGTATCGAAAAAGAGCCTCAAGGTCCTCGATGCCAAACTTATAAACCTGCGCGATCACGCGAAATTTAAGGTCAACATCAACTCCGTCGTCGGCGGCGGCGTCGCCAATCCAGATGAAGCTCTGATAATTGCCAATCGCGCCCGTGAACTCGGCTTTTCTTCCACGGTCGGCGTCATTCACGACAGCGACGGCTTGAACAAAGGTTTGACGCCGCGAGAAAAAGAAGTTTATAAAGAGATCAAGAGCAAAGGTGCCAGCTCGTACGCCCGCTGGAACTGGTTTCAGGATACGCTTGTTGACGGCGGCGAATATGAGTGGCGCTGCCGTGCCGGTGCCCGCTATCTTTACATCGACGAGGGCGGCATCGTAAGCTGGTGCTCGCAGCAACGTGGAACGCCGGGCATTCCCCTGCTCGAATACACCCACGCCGACATGCACCGCGAATACAACACCGAAAAATGGTGCGCCCCAACCTGCACCATCCAATGCGTCCACCAGGTCGGCCATCTCGACGCTTGGCGCGACCCGCAGGTCTCGCTGTCCGATTACAATAAGCAGAATGGGAATGGGTTGAAGAAAGAGACTGTTGCGCAAGTCCTAGGCGCGGATTGATCTAATGACTGAATCTTTCGATCCTGATGCTAAAGTTCTTTTTCGGGTCCCACGCAAAGACGGTACTGGCGATGTCGATGTCGAAACGCTTTGGGCATGGAATCTTGGCGATGATAAGTGTAAACTCGACAACTCACCTAATTACGCATATTCAGTTTCCTGGGAAGATCATTATTTACGCTCCGTTCGATGAAGACGAAGAATTCCCAACCTATCGAAATGTCCTGGAAAAATCCGGGAATCGGACTATCCGTATTCGATTTTCCTGCTGAATCTGGTAATCTGGCCGCCGATATCGTTGATGAGCTGGTCGAGTTGGGTGTGATTACGAAGGAGCAAATCCTCGACACATTGTCAGTTTACCTCCGTCAGCTTCCTACGACGCTGTCGTGGAATATTTGGGAGAGAAAGAGGTTCAATTTGAATATGCCGATCCCTCTTACGAAGAGTTATTTCCAGATCAATAAAGGCTTGATTTTTTTAAAGTGATACTTTAGTATCACAGCATGAGAGCTGAATTAGTAACAACATTAAAGCGTCGGGCGACAGAGCTGCTCGCTGAAGTAGAACGCGACGGCGAACCAATTTTGATCACTCGCCGTGGATTGCCGAGCGCATACTTGGTTGACGTCGAAACTTATGAATTTCAACAACGACGCATGGCGATACTTGAGGGAATTGCCCGTGGCGAGCGTGATGCCGCGGCTGGGCGCGTTCTTTCGCACGAGGAAGTCGAAAAACGAATGGCTAAATGGTTAAAGTAGTATGGACGAATGCGGTCTATCGTGACCTTGACGAGATCACCGAATATATCGCACTCGACAATCCCGATGCCGCCGAGCGATTAGCTCGTCGAGTGCTTAAGCATGTCCGGCAGAAAGAGCATCCGGAAAGCGGCTCGTTCCCGCGGGAATTAGAAAGACGATCATACATACGGCAAATCGTAGAATCGCCTTGTCGCATTTTTTACAATTTTGACGGTAAGATTGTCTTGATCCTTCACGTTCTGCGGTTTGAACGATTATTGCGGATGAATCGGCTCGAAGATCGGGAATGACTACTTTACTTAAAGAAATAAAGGGGCAGTCCCAGATAATACATAAAAAGTATTATCGAGGGCAAGATGAGGAAGAGTAGATTAAGTAGAGTTAAGCAGAACAAATTGATCGAACATTTTGTAGCAGGAACAACAGCTGGTTGTGCATCTGAATTGGTTGGTGTAAATAGAAAAACAGCT
>JBDSCV010000234.1:0-4421 GCA_039920905.1 Pyrinomonadaceae bacterium | reverse complement strand
AACATCATCGACAGCCAATGGAAAGATCACCTGCTCTCGATAGACCACGTCAAACAGGGCATCGGGCTTGTCGGCTACGGCCAAAAAGACCCGCTGGTCGAATACAAAAAACAGTCGTTCGATATGTTTCAGGACATGCTCGACCGCATCGACACCAACACGACCAAGGCCCTCTTTAACCTCGAGATCGTTGACCGCAGCGAGCAGGATGAGATCGAGCGTCTCGAACGCCTCGAACGCCAGCGTGCCAATCGCCAGGCCGCCGGAATGGCTTTCACCGGAGCAATGGGAACCGCCGAAGCTGCCGGAGCCGAAGCCGCCCGCCACACCCCGTTCGTCCGCGACACGCCCAAAATGCGACCGAATGAGCCGTGCTACTGCGGCTCAGGCAAAAAATTCAAAAAATGCCACGGCGCGGGAGCTTAGTCAGAACCGGGAGCGGTAGCGACTGGGTTCTTTTCTCAAAGGGGCGACCTCGTGCCGCCAATTTCTTTTCCCGAAAATCTTGCCGTTTCGCGTTTTTCGTGCAAAAATGTGATTTAGAGAGGCCAATAGAATTATATGAGTGCAACATTAACCGTCGAGTTACCCGAAGACGTTAGATCAACGCTTGGCAAAGCTGCTCGCGAAGACGGTGTTTCCGAAAAAGTTTTCGCTGTCCGTGCATTGCAGGATTATCTGTTTCTACGCCGCTTCCGAAAACTCAGGACTGAAATGATTTCCCAATCAGAGAAAACCTATTCTGATGCCAGAATATTTGCGATTGTTTCATAACCAAAATTAGATATGAAAGCCTACAAGACATCTTCTGTTATCACAGATTCAAGGCAACTTATTTTATCGGATATGCCATTTGGCATCGGTGAAAAAGGGCCGTTGTATCAAGGACTATCAAAGGCTAGTGTGCGGATCGGGTTCGCAAGCTAAAAGCCTTATTCAAAACTACCCAATCCTTGCCGCAGATTCGCGACCTCACTGACGCCGTCATCTTGAGCGAAGTCGCAGCACATCCTAACGGCAAATGATCCGCGTCGTCGATACAGGCGTCGTCGTTTCGGCTGCGTTTCGCGACCGCACCCCCGAAGAGATCATCCTGTTCATCGTCGGCAGCGAAGACTCCGAGTGAATAGCTTCTCCTCAGATCCTTACCGAATACAACGAAGTCTTTTCCCGCAAGAAATTTGACCTCACACCAGAAGTCTTACAGCATTGGCGTGACATTTTTGACGAATGCACAACCATCGTCGAACCGGCTATCGAGATAGATTTTCCGCGTGACCTAAAAGACGCTATGTTTCTCGAATGTGCCCTGACCGCCTAAGCCGACTACCTCATCACCGAAGACAAAGACTTCGAAGAAGCTCAATAACTGGTCACCACCACCATCATCTCAGCCTCGCAATTTAAGAGGCTTGTAATGGAAGATTGGAACTAACTCGCTCCGCCCTCCGAGCTAGAAACGCTAAAATCGAATCGTTGAGTAGCATTTGCAGGTGTATTATGATTACATCACCGGCCGGTCATAGATAATCGATAGAGGCTGAATAGACTCGTTACCACGCAGATGAATCGTATACTGTCCGCCTTCAGCATTAAGCACGAAAAAGAAGATTTCGAGGTTGTAATCAATAGCGTCGAAAAAGGCGTTGAATTTAGCGGCACCAATCTTTGGATTCTTGTTTTCGCGATCTTTATCGCGTCGCTTGGCCTCAATGTCAATTCCACAGCCGTTGTAATCGGTGCGATGCTTGTCTCACCCCTGATGGGGCCTATTATGGGCCTTGGAATGGGCATGGCGATCAATGATCTTCAGCTTCTTAAGAAGGCACTAACGAATTACGCATTTGCTTTGGGAATTGGGTTAGTGACTTCCACGATCTTTTTCCTGCTTTCACCCATCAACGATGCTTCATCGGAAATTCTCGCGCGTACATCGCCGAATATCTACGACGTATTGATCGCATTATTCGGTGGTTTCGCAGGCATTCTAGCGATGTCGAGCCGTCAAAAAGGTAATGTTATTCCGGGCGTTGCTATTGCAACCGCGTTGATGCCGCCGCTGTGCACTGCTGGTTACGGATTGGCCAATTGGAACTTTGCCTATTTCACCGGAGCACTTTATCTGTTCGTTATCAACACAGTTTTCATTGCTCTTGCAACACTTGTAACCGCACGGTTCTTACACTTTCCACGCAAACACCTTGAGGACGCCCACGACGAGGTCGTCTCAAAACGAATTGTCTGGGGCGTGGTCATTCTGACTCTTTTGCCAAGCATCTATTTCGGTTATGACATCGTTCAACAGAATCGGTTTCGACAACGAGCGAATCAGTTCGTCGAAAACGAAGCGGTCTTTCCGAACGACTATTTGTTGAAGAAAACGATTGACGGCAAGGCAAAGACAATAACTCTCACCTACGGAGGCGAAACTATTACGGAAAATGTGATCGAAGAACTGCGATCCAAACTCGGTAAATATCAGCTCGATGGGGCAACACTAAAAATAAAGCAAGGCTTCGCAATTCTTAATGGCTCCGAAAAAGATGACAAAAAAAGCCAACAGATCAATACGGTTTTGAATGAAAAAGAAAAGGAACTCAAAGCCTTAAAGGATAAGGTTGCCGCGACCGAAGCCGAGAAGAAAGATAGGGCCGCCGCGATCGACGCAGAGAAAGCGTTTGGTAAGCAGATATTCGATGAACTAAAAGCTCAATACCCATCGATCAGTTCGTGCTCGGTTCAGCGTGTTTTTAGCAACAACGGCTCCGAACAAATTCCTGTCTGGAACGCGATCATCGCTTCGACAACAAAGTTAAAGCAATCTGATCGAAATCGAATCGAGGAATTTCTGAAGACCCGCGTCAACACGCAGCAGATGTTATTGACCTTTGAGGTAGCAATTGTTTCGACCACGCATTAGTCTCAAATCAAGGCTTACACTTTGATTGTCCGGTCGGCAGATTTAAAATAGAAAAAGTTAGACATCAAAAGGGAGATTTTTATGAGCGATAATGAGACAGATCTCAAGGACAGAATGACGCAGAAACTAAAGTACTGGGGAACTATTGCCGGCATTGTGATCGCCGCATTCCTCATTGGTTTGGTGCCAATGTGGCTCAACGCCCGTAACAATGCTGCGGAACGTGACGCAGCCCGCACCGAGTTGAGAAAATCCGAGATCGTCAATTTGCTTTCGGCCTCTATCGTCGATGCGAGACGTGGTGAATATGAGACAGCCAGACAGGAAGCAAGCGATTTTTTCACAAGGCTTCGCAACGAGGATGAAAAAGGCGATTTAGGATTTCTTACAGCCGATCAAAGAAGCAAAATAAAACCAATTTTTGTAGAACGAGACGCGACGATAACGATGCTAGCCCAACGGGATCCGGCAGCTCTTGATCGACTGACCAATGTTTATGTGTCGTTCACTCAAACTGTTTCCAAGATGACAAATACAGTGTCACCTTCACCCGGAAGTACTGCCAGGTGATAGCCTCCGTTGTCTTCTATTTCGAAGGTCCAACTCCCCAGTAACCTCTGGCTTTTCATGCGAAAGGGATATTCGAAAGCTATTTATTTGCCAATTTCCGCATCGTTATAACGGTCATCGCTTTTTTAGAAACTATCGTCCTGCTATAAGCAACATAATATCCGACATCCCGATAGCGGATCAGCTTATATTCGCTGCCGTTTTTGCCTTTGACAAGCGGAACATCAGGGCCGAATATATCGGAAAACGATGGAGCGGTTTCATCACCATTTGTATAAATTACCGCGATCGTCCGAGCTTTACCTTTTTCGTCAAAACGGATCTGTGCCGTTTCGGTTTTGGAAAACGTATAATTCATACTCGTTTTGTCAGACATCTTGGGCTTGCCTAGAGCTTCTTTAACTTCGTCTTTTGTCATACCGACAGACACGCCCTTAAGGCTGGAAATGGCCGGAGCCATTGGCAAAGGATCCGTTTGTGAAAATACGGCAGAACTAGAAAATCCGATCACCAGAAACAGAGCACCCGAGATCAATGCGGTTTTGCTTTTCTTATTAATTGTTTTCATATAATCAATTATAGCATTGCCGTCAAATAGGTCTTTGTTGTTATGCTTTAATATGCAAATGTACGAAACCCTAAGCACTTGGTTATATGACCCTACCGTGGGCAAATTTGTCACGGCGGCTGTTGCCTTTGCGATCATCTTCGGTATTGCGCGGATCGCCAAAGGTTCGATAACCCGCTATGTAAACCAAAATGACACGCGATACAGGCTACGTAAATTCATTACCTTTATTAGCTATGTTGTCTTCATCTTGGTGCTGTCACTGGTTTTCAGCGACCGCCTTGGTGGATTGACGGTTGCCCTCGGTGTTGCAGGTGCGGGCGTCGCATTCGCTTTGAAGGAAGTTATTGCTAGTTTTGCCGG
>JBDSCV010000233.1:0-33009 GCA_039920905.1 Pyrinomonadaceae bacterium | reverse complement strand
GGGAATCGGCTCCGCGACGTTGGCACAGGGACGCGGACACGGCGGCGGCGGAAGGCCGTCGGGTGCTGGGCAACCCTCGGGCAATCCGGGCGTCGACCGCGGCCTGGGGAATGCCACGACAAACTCTAACGGACGCTCGGACACGGGCCTCGGCAATGCTTCGTCAAATTCGAACGGGCGGTCGGACGACGGACTTGACCGGGCTCGAGCGGGCCGCAACAATGCTGCGTCGTTAACCGACACGGAATTGAATCGTTACCGAGGTCTTTCGCGTAAGCTCGGCATCACGCCGGAGGAAATGCGTTCGCGTTATGCAGCAGCCTTGGCAGCAAACCCAGATCTGAAATACGGGCAATTCGTGGCGGCCAATGTGATCGCGGATAATCTAAACGTCAGGAATTCGTCGATCACTTCGGGGGCAATCCTCGCCGGTCTTGCTAACGGGGACAGCATTGGGCAGACGCTTCATAGCCTGGGTCTCGGCAAGGATGACGCAAAGTCTGCCCAAAAAGAATCCAAGCGAAAGATTAAGGCGGCGAAGAGCGGAAACTGATTGTAATCTAGCAATTGAAACTGTGCAGCGGGTCGAGGGGCGACCTGCTGCGACCTTTTTAAGTTTTGCATCAACCAAATTTGTTGACAGTATTAGTACTTTCGATTACACTATAATTCGAATCCATATTTGATTTCTATTTTCTAAGTTCGGAATTTTCACTCATTTTGTGGGTTCCGCAGATTCGGTTTAACATTTTCGCATTAATTAATTGATCATCTCGGCATCATGTTTAAGGTCAATCCCGACCGGATCATTCAGTAATAAAAAGAAAAAAGGAGTATTTCAATGAAATCAAGAATCAATTTAGTTAGCTTGTCCATAATAGCGGCGATTTTATTTGCCGTTATGGTATTTCCAACCGGCGCCAATGCCAGCCATTGGTGGGGTGGATACCATTGGGCCCGCACCGCAAACCCCTTTACCTTAAAGGTTGTCGATAGCAACACGCCTGACTGGGACGACAACAAGGCACGATCCATATCGGAATGGTCAACATCGACCGTTCTCGATCTCCTCAATGTTGCAGGGGACGATTTGCAGCGTACTCGCAAGCGCTGTCCGATGGTCAGCGGACAGATCCGTTCCTGCAATGCGTCGTACGGCTTCAATGGATGGCTGGGGCTTGCATCGATCAATATTACAGGTGGTACGCATATTACACAGGGGTCGGCCAAGATGAACGACTCGTATTTTAACGGCGGCGGCTACACCGAAACGAATCGTCAGCAGGTGATGTGTCAGGAGATCGGCCATACATTCGGTCTCGATCACCAGGACACGTCGGGAGCCGATCTGAATACGTGTATGGACTACGCAAACGCTCTTGATAATCCTTCACCGAACGCACACGATTATGATGAGTTGCTAATTATGTATTCGCACCTTGACAGCACCACGACAATTGGTTTTGCGTCCTCGGGTTCGAATGCATTTGGCGATGAAAATGCTCCCGAAAACTGGGGCAGATTGGTCAGCCAGTCGGCAAATGGCCGCAGCACAACATACGAAAGAGAAAACTGGGACGGCACGAAACTGGCGACTCACGTTTTTTGGACCATACAAGCAGCGGAAGTTTGTCGCGGATGCGATCATCGCTACGACCATTAATCATTAGGAGTAAACAGTTGTTAAAAAAGGCCGAAGCATGCTTCGGCCTTTTATCTTTACCCGGAACTCGCATCCACACTACACGGTGCGGAGGACGGGACGTCAAACTTGCCGTGCTGAGACAGTGTCCACTGCAATGACCGGTTTGGTGCCGTCTTGACACCCGAACAAAAGCGGTATCGACACAGCTAAGGATTCCAAGCTATCTTGCTGCGTAATCGCAATATCGATCTTTCTTTCCCCAATGTCTCAAAAACCGCCAGCATCGACGGGCCGACCGCGACGCCAGTTAGGAGGGTGCGGGCGCCGTTCATGATGGCGCCGAGTTTTGTGCCTTTTTCTTCGGTGAAGGCTTTGACGACTCGTACGATATTCTCTTCGGTGAACGTCGAATGTATCGCCCTTGCTGACGCGCAGGCTTGGGCATCCTCGTCGGCGAACTCGGCCTCAAATCTATCTGCCAACTCTGGCAGCCATGTTTTTAGGTCGGGGAATTTATTCAGATTCTTCTCTATCGCCGCCGGGTCGAAATCATAGTCTTCGCTAAAGTAGGCACGGCCCTGCGAGGAAAAATCTTTGAGCGTAAAGAACCGTTGGCGGATGAGGTTGATGGTTTGGACGAACCAATCGTAGGAGCCGTGTTCGGGCGTGTCGATGGCTACTACGGCGGGACGTTCGTCCGCGCCGGCGTCGGCGGTTGAGCTAATGGATTCCGTTAACGCACGGCCCTCGGGCTCATATTCTTCGCGCCAGAGCTTGGCCCCCTTTAGTTCGGCTTTGACGAAGGGCAGCAGTTCGGCGACGGGCATTGTCCGGATGTATTCGGCGTTCATCCACTGAGCCTTGTCGTCGGTCCAGCGGCGCGGGTCGTTTTCCGTGAAATTGAATATTGCGTTCGAGCGATGGATGCCGTCGAGCGAGAATTTCTGGACAAGTTCGTCGAGCGAATAGATCTCACGTTCCTCACCCGCCGACCAGCCGAGCAGAGCGAGAAAATTGCGAAACGCTACAGCCAGAAATCCTGCATCGCGATATGTCCTCATCGAGACGACCTCGCCGTGTTTTCGCTTAGACAGCTTGCCTTTATTGGGAGCCATGATGAGCGGCAGATGGGCAAAGGTCGGCGGCGTGACGCCGAGGGCTTCGTAGATCAAGACCTGTTTGTGTGCATTGGTCAAATGGTCCTGCCCGCGAATGACGTGAGTGATCGCCATTTCGATGTCATCGCACACGACTGCGAGATTGTAGAGCGGATGTCCGTCGGAGCGTAGCAAAACGAGATCTTCTGTTTCGGCATAGTCGCGTTCCTGCAGACCGTAAACTGCGTCTTCAAACGAAGTTTTTCCGGTTTCGGCAACTTTCATACGGATCGCAAACGGCTCACCGGCGGCTGCCCGTGCATCACCTTCATCGGTCGATAGATCACGATACGGATTGTCCCGCATATTCTTTTCGCCTTGCGCGGCTCGGGCACGATCTTTGATCGCGTCTTTTACGTTCGCATCGGACGGCGCCGCCTTTGGCGTGAAATCGCGATATGCTTTGCCTTCTTCGAGCAATTTCAACGCGGTTGCACGGTGCTTGTCGGCATTGTCGGACTGGAAAACTATTTCCTCATCGTGATTGAGTTCGAGCCATGCGAGCCCGTCGAGGATAGAGCGGGTCGATTCCTCGGTCGAGCGGGCGAGGTCGGTATCCTCGATGCGCAGCAGAAATTTGCCGCCTGTGTGATGTGAGTAAAGGTAATTAAAAAGCGCGGTTCTCGCGCTGCCGATATGTAGGTAACCCGTCGGGCTGGGTGCGAATCTTACTCTAGTATTCATAAACTGCGATCACGATTTTTGTACAGCTTTTTGCAGATCATTTATCTGTTTTGAAAGTTTGTCGATCTTATCCAAAACGTCTTTCTTAAATTTGCCGTCTTTAACTTCGTCTTTACCGTCGACCAAAAATGAGCCGTTCGGGTCGAGAATGCATTTGTCAATGTCATCCGAGTTTTCCATGCCCTCTCGATGAGCGAGAATGTCCAAGTCCTCTTTGGTCAAAAGCTCTTGTCTGAGAGCTTTTTTATTCATCTTGCCGTCCTCAATAAGAGTGAGCGGACGCCCCTCGATAATTGCCTCGATCCTTTTATTTTTGAATTTCAAGAACGATAACACCGTAATTTAGCGCCAGAAGAGTCAACGCTCCGACGATTCCGCCGGACACTGAGGTATCGTCGTCGATTATCGCATTCTGAACCGTGTTTGACAGGGTCAGAAGTACGACGAGATCAAACGGATTGAGCTGGGCGAGTTCGCTTTCACCAAAGATCCGCAGAAAGAATACAAGCGTCGCATAAATCAGGATTGGCCGGATTATTTTTTTTCGATCCACTTAACCTTGTTAGGATCAAGATCGAACATGTTCTGCCATGCCGAGTCAGCAAACGCGATCAGATGAAATTCGATAACCATTTCTTGGCCCCTTTTTTTAAGGTGCCGATGGCAACAAAAAAACCGGTAGAAAGAAATCAAGAGTCGGCATTAAAGATACTGACTACTGACTTCTGACAACCGGCTACTAATAAATGGCGGAGACGACAGGATTCGAACCTGTGGTAGTCTTTTGGACTACAACGATTTAGCAAACCGCCGCTTTCAGCCGCTCAGCCACGTCTCCGCATCTGCCAAAGGACAGAACTTAATTCTAGCCGTCAAGCAAACTTTGTCAAGTTACTTGCATCCTAGAATGCAAGAACAGGTGTCGGTTTAGGCTTGACAAGGTTGATTTTTACAGACAAACTACGAAAGTTACCGGTAATACCGTTTTTGATGGGTTTTACGACTAAGACAAAACACCTCTTACAAACAACTGTTGCACTGCTGATGACAATCGGCATTGCATCTATTTCTGCGTCCGCTGCAAGTGTAAATGTGACTGTCGAGAGAAGCGGAAACCTCGGTGTTATTAAAGGTATAGTCCGAGACGACGGCGGCAGCCCGATCTCGGACGCCTCGGTCGCGATCTTTCGTGCCGGAACCTCAAAGCTATTAAAACAAGTGACCTCGGCCAGTGACGGCAGCTTTTTGGCAAAGATACTGCCTGGAACCTATACAATTTTAGCCGTTGCTCAGGGGTTTAATCCGGTAACGCTTTTTGGCGTTGAGATCAGCCGCTCGGCAGAGATAACTTACGGTTTCAAACTCGAACGCGCTGGCAGCGGTAACACACTCCCCGAAAAACGCCTCGACCGAAATAGCTCAAAATGGCGGATACGTGCCGCCCAGATACAGCGCTCGATCTATCAGAACCGTGAGGGCGATGCACCTGTTGAGACAGACAGCACGGCCACGGCTGAGGCCGATGACGCTGACGAAGGCGCCCGAAACCGAAAAGGCCAAACCGTAGTTGAGACCTATTTTGCCGATACCGATCGCGGCAGTTATGCAGGTGTTAATTTTGCCACGCTGATCCCGGTCGGTGACGCCACCGAGGTAGTTATCGCGGGACAAACGGGAAAAGGCGACAATGCCCCGGAGCGATTTGAAACCGCATTTAATTTCCGTCCCAACCCCAACCACCAGCTTCGATTGAATACGGCGGCCGGTTATTTGGGAAATGTTACGAGCGGCAATCAGGAAAAGGCACTCGGCCAGGTTTCGTTTCAGGCCTTGGACGAGTGGAAATTTCGCGAAGGTATAATCCTTGTATTCGGGTTCGATTATTCACATTTTTTAGGTGCCGGCAATGATTCATCGCTCAGCCCGCGTCTCGGGCTGCAATTCGATCTCAACGCTAAAACGCGTCTGCGAACCGCGTTTACGACTCAAACGGAAGAAAAGACGTGGGCACATTCGGTTGATCTCGAAGGCCAAAGCATTGCTTTCTCAGAGCCGGTATCGGTTGATGACCTTGTTTTAGTCAGCGGCAAGCCCCAGATGAATAAGAGCCGTCGGCTCGAATTTGGGCTGGAACGTATACTCGACAACCGGTCGAGCATTGAGGCGAATGTATTTTTTGATACGACACTAGGACGCGGTGTCGGGCTTAACAGCCTGGCTTTTGACACGCTCGGTGGCGACGGATTCGGTGAGTTTGTTGCAAATCAGCAGGGCCGTTCGCAAGGCGTCAGAGTGGTTTACACACGCCGTTTGAACGGTATTATGACGACCTCAGCCGGTTATGCTTTGGGCAGCGGGCAAAAACTGTCCGCCAAAGCGATCTCTGAGTCGTCAAATGTTTTTGAGGGTGATTTCTTCCAGTCGTTCTTCGGCCAGTTGGCGGCCGATCTAAAGACCGGGACGAGCATCATGACGATATTTCGACTTTCGCCCAGAGCTACGGTTTTTGCTATCGACCCATTTAAGGGCCGATTGGCGATCTACGATCCCGGCCTCAGCGTTTATGTGACGCAGAGCCTGCCAACTCTCGGCCTGCCATTCCGCGCTGAAGCGGTGGTCGATGCGAGAAATATATTTGATTTGCAGCTGGGGAGTTCGGGTGACGAAGGAAGCCTCAGATTGAACGCCGGGCGGCGAATGGTGCGTGGCGGGATACAAGTAAGGTTCTAGAATTAGCCGCAGAGAAGACGGATTTCATGAGAGATATATTATTTCTCTCGCGTTTGCCGATTTTCCTGCGGCTTAACTTTTTCCAAATTCTCGGATTATCAAGCGAAATGGTGAATACAGGCAACGGGGTTTGTGTGTGCCAGAGTAGTGCTTTTGTCATGTATTGACGCTTTATTTAAGTGGAACGCATTTTGCGTTAAAAATACATCGATTAGGTATGCCTTAAATTGATGAAAGAGAAGATGCTTACAAGTTGGATCCTGATATGGCTCTTGGCCTCTGTGCTATTTGTCACAGCGGGGGCTTTGAACTTGTCTCAGCGTGCGCTTCAAAACTTACCTCCGACCGACGGCATCGGTTGGGGACAGCGGACGGACGGCATCTACGCAGAAAAAGTTACGGGCGGAATGGCTGGTTCCCGTGCCGGAATTTCGGTTGGCGACAAACTGATCGGCATCGGCTTTGACGGTGAGAAAACCGAAGAGATCACATCACCCGCCGATGTTCAGATGTATCTCGAATCAGCCGGCGTTGACGGCAACCTCACCTACTTTTATCAAAAACCCGCTTATTCTTTTACGGACAATTTCTATTTTGCAGATCTGCGGCACATTGATTCGATTCAGCGCTGGACGCCGTCGATGATCTTTCTCTCGATAGTCGGCGTGATATGGCTGGGCGTTGGTATTTTTGTATTGTTCAAACAGGGCAGCAGTTCGCCGTTCGTTCTCCATTTTGCGACTGTTTGTCTCGCGGCGTTTGTGTTTCACACATATCGTTCCATCGGACTTGGACGGGATTTTGACCTTGCCGTCGATATTTTGGACAACATCGCTCTGGCGTTTTTTGTACCGCTCTTTCTGCATTTTTGCATCCGTTATCCGGTTCGAAGTGATGTTTTTTCCGAAACGCGCTGGAAAACCTACATTCTTTACGCTCCGGCCACCGTTTTCTCTGTGATTCTCATTTTCGTATCGCTACTACCCCAAGTTTCGCCTGAATCCAGCCTTACCGCAGGAATTGCCCAGTTCATCGACCGCACAAATCTTTTTGGGCTGCTCTATCAGGCAAATTTCTACCATTTTGTTTTAGGTATCTCGGCGGGTGCGGGTTTGCTGGTTTGGCGTTTCTTTAAGAATCGACAGGCCGTTGTTCGCCAGCGTTTGAAATGGGCGATGTGGGGAACTGTTGTGGCGATCATCCCGGTTGTTCTAATTCAGTTGATCGAACGGCTCGGCATCCCCATACCCGATGATAATTTTAGTACGGCGATCACGACACTTCCGCTCGCGCTGATCCCGTTGAGCTTTGGCCACTCGGTTGTCCGATACCGGCTGATGGATGTCGATGTCGTGGTTCGGCGTGCACTCGTCTATGCGATGACAACGGTCGCAATCGCCATGATGATCGGAACGGTGGCCCTCGGTCTGGTTTTCCTCGCTGTCGGCAATAATCTTTCGACAACCGAGATTACGCTCCGCGCCCTTATCGCCATTGTTGCAATGGGCGCCATCGTTTTGCTTAGCGAACCTCTAAAGAAATATCTTCAGGAACGTGCTGACCGTTTCTTTTATGGCGAGCGATACGATCTTCGGCGTGGCCTGCTTGATTTTGGAAAAACGCTATCAGCGACGACCGCGCTCGATCCTTTGCTTGATGGTTTGAGTGAGCGTTTGCGTCAGGTGCTGGACGTGCAAAAGGTGGCCGTTTTTATTGAAGACGAAACTGCAACTGAGCACTATCGTTTGGCAAAATCGGTCGGTTTGAGCGAAACATACAAGATGCCCGCCGATTTTCGAACGATGATCCGGCAGAAATCCGCGGCCAAGGGCGTTGTTCGTGCTGACGAATTCGATGCGTCCGAGATCGAGATAACTCACTCTGGAACCAATGGAAATGGAAACGGTAAAGGACGAGCCGTCGTGCGGCAGGAACTGCACTATTTTGTGCCGTGCGTTGTCGGCGGACAGATGGTCGCCGTGATCGGTTTGGGGCGGGCAAGCGACGGATCGCTGCTTTCGTCAGAAGATCTTGAGATATTGAAAACGATCTCCGGCTATATTGCCGTTTCGATCGAGAACAGCCGTCTCTACAGCCAGCAAAAACAGCACACGGAGGAGCTTGCACTTCTCAAGGAATTTAACGAATCTATCGTCGAGTCGGTCAATGTCGGTTTGCTCGCCGTTGACGAAACGGGCCGTATCATTCGCTGCAACTCGCCGTTTGAAGAAATGATGGGCCTCGACCGTGAACAGGCCGTCGGTCAACGGGTCGAAGACGTCTTTGACGAGAGTTTTGCCTTAAATCTAGAAAATATCCTTGGCAAATCGCGTTGGCACCTGACCGAGGTTCGAAATGCGTACAAACTCCACACTTATGACAAGGGCGGCCGATCGCTGATCTTAAACGTCGCGGTTGCGCCGCTTCGTTCTGTTTCAAATCATCAAACGGGTGCGATCATCGTACTCGAAAATGTTTCGTCACGCGTCAAGCTCGAAGAAACGCTCCAGCAGAGCGAAAAGTTGTCGAGTATCGGGCTGCTTGCGGCCGGTGTCGCGCATGAGGTAAATACACCGCTGACCGGTGTTTCCAGCTATACGCAGATGCTGCTCGGGATGATCCCCGAGACCGACCCCAAACACGCTCTGCTGCAAAAGATGCAGCGGCAGACAGACCGGGCAACTAATATCGTCGGCAATCTGCTTAACTTTTCACGTACCGGAAACGCCGAGGAATTTGGCGAGATCGCGATCAGCAAACTTCTCAACGACACACTCCAACTGCTTGAACCGCAATTGCGTAAATCCAACATCGAGATCGTCAAGGATTACGCTGAGGAAACTCTGCTGATCTCGGCCAGCAGCGGCAAATTGCAGCAGGTTTTCACCAATCTGATACTAAATGCCAGAGACGCATTGTTTAACGGCGGAACGATCACGCTCCGCACCTATGCGGCAGACGACGATGGAGTTGCGGTCGAGGTAACGGACACCGGCGAGGGAATTCCGGCCGAGAATCTCAAGAAGGTTTTTGACCCGTTCTTTACGACAAAAGGCGTCGGCAACGGCACCGGTCTGGGCCTTGCGGTCTCGTATGGAATTATTCAGGAACACGCCGGAACGATTGAGGTGCAGAGTGTCGAGGGCGAGGGCACGACTTTCAGATTAGTTTTCCCAACCGCTCAAAAGGCCGGACGCCAACGGGCCGTTAGCTAAAATCTCTAGTTTACGAACTTATCTTTTGCGGTTCTCGCAAAATAGATCGCCACCAAAAACGCAACAAACATTATCCCCGACGCCGTCCAAAACGTGCGGTTGAGCGTCGCATCGTCGATAACATTCACAGCATTATTCAGCAATAGACCGCCGATGATCGGGCCGATGGCACGCGCCAAACTTGCACCCGATTGCAAAATGCCCAAGGCTCGACCCTGATCATGCATGTCGGCGGTCTTTGAGGCCAGGCTCGTAAGTCCAGGCGAGGCGATTGAGTTGCCCGACGATAAAATGGCGGTGCCGATGATGAGTGCGGTGAGACCGCCGACCTGCGGACCGACGATGGGTATGGCGAAAAGGCTTGCGACCATCATTAGACAACCCATGATCACTAGTTTTGACTCGCCAAATTTTTTCACCAGACGACCAAACAGCACACCCTGAACGACGATCGCAATTATACCTACAAACATAAACAGGTAGCCATTTTGCTCCGCCGTAAACCCGAATCGAAACGCCGTGTAGAGCACAAATGCATACGTCATTATCGAAAAAGCGGTGACGAGCAAAAAATAAACCAGATTGACCTCGCGGAACTCACGGTTGCCCAGAGCTTCGAAAATTTCGGCAAAGCGATTTTTGCGCGTCGAGAGTTTGGCACGCATTTCAGGTTTGAGAGATTCGGGCAGGATAAAATAAAGCGCGACAGCATTTACAAAAGAAAGAGCCGCCGCAAAAAAGAAGGGTACATGAACACCGTATTTGCTCAATACACCGGCGATTCCCGGACCGAAAATGAATCCCATCCCAAAGGCCGCGCCGAAAAGGCCCATGCCTTTAGCACGGTCTTTTTTTGAAGTAACGTCAGCAATATACGCCTGCGCGGTCGAAATATTTCCGCCCGTGATGCCGCCGATTATCCTGCCGATAAACACTAAAACAATCGTATTTGCCAACCCGATCACAAAATAACCGACCGCCGAGCCAAGCAAACTTACGAACAAAACAGGCCGTCGCCCGTACCTATCGGATAGCCGACCGAGCACCGGCGAAAATATAAACTGCATTACCGAATACGATGCAACCAAGAATCCGATCTCAAGCGGACTGGCATTAAAAGGCGGCGTGTTTGCATAAAAAGGCAACA
Organism: Pyrinomonadaceae bacterium; assembly: GCA_039920905.1. Lineage (GTDB taxonomy): Bacteria > Acidobacteriota > Blastocatellia > Pyrinomonadales > Pyrinomonadaceae > OLB17. The sequence continues at coordinate 22,431 of JBDSCV010000233.1, read as the reverse complement.
GAGGAATGACCATCCCAAAGCCGATCAGGTCAATAAAAACTGTGACAAAGATAATGATAAGCGGCGTCGTGAAAAATTTATCACTCGCGGGCTCGGGGCTGATTTCGGCGGGGTTATCGGGATTCATTCGGCTTGTGAAACACAAAAGCGAAACTGCTCAAATCGCTATTTTATTGTAAAATAAAAGGAAAAATAACAATAGCATCTCGTCGATGATTCCAAAAGCAATGCCCCTAAATTACATTTCAAAAGTTATACTACTGCTGACATTCGCGATTATTTTTACTATGAATCAGGAAACGCCGGCTCAAAAAAAGCGTCCCGCAGGCGCCAGAACACGGGTTGTTGAGATAAAACCCGCTTCGCCCGAGATCGGCTACACGATATCGATGTCAAAACCGTGGACGCATTTGCTTGAGGTCGAAATGCATATCAAGTGGCCGCAGATGCCTGAAAGGATAGAGTTAACAATGCCCGTCTGGACACCCGGCAGCTATCTCATTCGCGAATACGCGCGTCAAGTGCAAAGCCTTGCGGTAAAAGATACGAGCGCGATCGACCTGGCTTGGAGCAAGATAAACAAAAATACATGGCAGGTTTATACGGCCGGGGCCAAGGAATTTACCGTTACATATCTTGTGTATTCAAATGAGCTTACGGTCAGGACCAACGACCTCAACGACGAACATGCCTTTTGGAACAACGCGGCCACTCTGCTTTTTGTAAAGGATCAATTAAACGCACCGTCAACGGTCAAGGTCGCGCCTTTCGCCAACTGGCGCGTTGCGACGGGTCTGCCGCCGGTCGAGGGTAGTGCGAACACGTTTCGGGCTGAGAATTATGACGTTCTATACGATTCGCCCTTTGAGGTCAGTGATTTTAAGGAGATATCGTTTGAGGTCGAGGGCAAAAAACACCGGTTCGTCATGTCGGGCGAGGGCAATTATGACCTCGACAAACTGGCCGCCGACACGGCAAAGATCATTGCCGAGGGCTATAAGATATTTGGCGAGTTTGGTTATAAAGATTACACGTTTATCGTAAATCTTCGCGGCGGCGGTGGGCTCGAGCATCTTAATTCGACAGCGCTGCAGGTAAATCGTTTTGCATTCAGATCGGATTCGAAATACAAATCTTTTCTGGCCCTCGTCGCCCACGAGTATTTTCACAACTGGAACGTAAAACGGATACGTCCGGATGCCCTCGGCCCGTTTGATTACGAGAACGAAAATTATACAAAGCTGCTCTGGGTCGCTGAAGGTGCGACGGCCTATTACGAAGGCGTCCTGCTCAGGCGTGCCGGGCTTATTTCGGACAAAGAGTTTTTGAAGGACAAGGCGTCGCTGATAAAACAGCTGCAGGAACGTCCCGGTAGATTTGAAACAAGCCTCGAAAATGCGAGCTTTGACGCGTGGATCAAGTATTACCGTCCGGACGAAAACGCCGTCAACAATCAGATCTCGTATTACGACAAAGGCAAGATCGTCAATATGATCCTCGACATCACGATCCGCACCTCAAGCGGCGGGGCAAAGTCGTTCGACGACGTCCTGCGATACCTGTACACCGAATATTTTAAGAAGGGAAAGAATTACACGCCCGAAGATTTTCAAAAAACGGCAGAGATGATGGCCGGGAACAGCCTCGACGATTTCTTTCGCAAATATGTCCGCGGCATGTCTGAGATCGATTATGCGGGAATCCTAAAAGGCGTCGGTTTGCAGCTAAATGCTAAGGAGATCAGCAACGGTAAAGCATATAGCGGAAGCGACTCAGCTGACGGCGCCGTGACCATTCGGTCCGTGCCGGCCATCGGTGCCGATCTTGCCGAGGAAAACGGCAGACTGACGGTAAAGCTGATCTTGGCAAACACACCGGCCTTTGAACAGGGTTTGAACACCGGCGACCAGATAATTGCGGTTGACGGCTACCGTGCCAATCAGGCCTTTATGCAGAGCTACATCGGCGAACGCCGCGTCAACGACAAGGTAAGATTCACGGTCTTCCGATTTGATAAGCTGCGAGATATAACGATAACGCTCCGCAGCAACGCGCGGACAGAATATGAATTTGCCCCGGTCGCCCAGCCGACAGCTGACCAGAAAAAACTCTATCAGGGATACTTGAATTCAGAACTACCCTAGGATTTGCAACTTGGTAACGAGAAAGACGAGGTTATCCGAAAAGTGATAGAGTGATGATCTCTGCGGGTTTTTCGTAAAAAAAGGGAATTGGGAAACTCAGCGAACTCTGCGTAAATCTCTACGTTCTCAGCGTTTAACAGAATTTTAACGCAGAGGCCGCAGAGTCGGACGCGGAGTTCGCTGAGTTTTGACAGACTTTTCAGACAGCGCCTAAGTTATTGATTTTATTGGTGGAGACGAGGGGGATCGAACCCCTGACCTCTGCAATGCCATTCCGTTGACAGTAGGAATTGGAAACCTGTGAATAGTTGAAGTTTCTGAAATAAATCAGTAACTTACGCCGTGTGTGAGAGGTTTCAACTATTCATTTCTATCTTCTTCTGGTCAACTTTTGGTAACGAATTGGTAACGAATCTCACTAATGTTGTAAGTTGCTCCATGATAGTACCGCGGCATACAGGCGTAAACCCGGCGATCCGGTTTACTATCTGGCCGGGCAAAGCGGCGACGAGGCGTATTATGCACTGATCCGGGCGAAATTCGGACTTGACCAGCCGCTTGGACGCAGCTTTGGGTTTATTTTTCGAGCATTTTACGCGGGGACCTTGGCTATTCTTTGAGCTATCAACAGAGCGTGTCCGCCGTCATTCTCTCCCGCATTCCGGCGACTATGCTGCTTGTATTGAGCGCGGTTTTGGTGGCGTCGGTCGGCGGCGTTATTCTTGGCGTTGAAGCGGTACGGCGAGAAAATTCCGTTTACGACCGGACCTTGAATACATTTGTTTTGCTTGGACATTCTTTTCCTTAATTTTCGATCGGGCACCTTTTATTGCTTTTTTTTCGCCCTTTATCTCGGCCTATTTCCGGCGCAGGGGATGGTTTCGGCTAATCAGGGTTTGACCGACGTGTCTTATCTGTTCGATTTACTCGCACATCTTGCACTGCCGTGTTTAACCCTCGCCATTGTGCAACTCGCTCAGATCATGCGGCTGACACGGGCCGAGATGCTCAACGCGCTTGGCGAAAACTTTATCATCACCGCGCGGGCAAAGGGCGTCACCGAAAGGCGGGTGTTATATGTCCACGCTTTGCGCAATGCTTTACTGCCCGTTGTCACCATTATCGGCAGCGATCTGGGCATGCTGTTGAGCGGTGCCGTTTTGACCGAAACGGTGTTTGGCTATCCGGGTCTCGGCAGATTAACCTTAGAGGCTGTGGCCGCACGTGGGAGCAAGTCCAACCCGGATCCTGCTTCACGATATTTTGCCCAACGCGTTTCCGCTGATAATCACAAAAGTGATACTAACGATCGGCGGCGTCATACTGCTCGAAGCGGCACTGAGCTTTATCGGCATCGGCGACGCGAACCATATCAGTTGGGGTCATATGCTTCACAACGGACAACATTTTATCCGAGACGCATGGTGGATCATCGCCTTTCCAAGCCTGGCGCTCGCCGCGCTCGTGCTGGCACTAAACGTCGTCGGCGATGCGCTAAACTCGGCACTTAATCCTAAAACTCGTTATGCATTTATTGACAAGGCAGTCTGATTTTTGTTGATGAAAGAGATCGTTTTTTTATCGGTAATCTTGCATCAATTTTACTTCTGTCGCGGATCGAGGGCGTCACGCAAACCGTCGCCGAGCAAATTAAAGCCTAATACTGCGAGACTGATCATTAGTCCCGGATAAAGCATTAGCTGCGGCGCACGACGTAGGAAAAGACGGCCTTCATTGAGCATGGCACCCCATTCCGGTGTTGGCGACTGTACACCAAGATTGAGGAAACTGAGACCTGCGATGGCCAAAATCAAATTGCCCATCTCGAGTGTGGCAAGTACAACGACGGGTGAGATCACGTTTGGAAGCACATGGCGGGTGATGATTTTGAAGGGACTGACTCCGGTTGCCCGGGCCGCTTCGATAAAAGGCCGCTCACGAACCGAGAGTACTAGTGAGCGTACAATGCGCGCGTAAGATGCCCACCAAACGCTGGCTATGCCGATCAAAACGCTGGTCATTCCAACGCCGATCATGCCGGTTATCGCCAGAGCCAATACAAGCAGTGGAAAGGCTAGGATCAAATCCACGATTCGCATGAGTACCGTATCCACCCATCCGCCTAAATAGCCCGACAGAACTCCTACACTGACGCCAATTCCTAATGCCATTAGGGACGCGACGATAGCCGAGCCGAGCGATATCTGCGCTCCGAAGAGCAGACGGCTGAGAAGACATCGACCGAGATGGTCCGTACCCAAAGGGAAGGTCAGACTTGGAGATACCAGCCGTTCATTCAGATGCTGCACCGCCGGATCATGAGGTGCGATGTCCGACTGTAAACGCCGCTGATTAGCGCAGCTAGGGATACACATTTCCGGTATTGTGTATTGTGAGATATTCGCTGGAGGTGTGCGGAGTTACCACCATACCGCGCCACCAGCGCACACCCCCACCATCTTATTTATATTTTAATTATATATGTGGATATATGAGGTGGTGACGATCTTAAGTTTTTCTTAGGGCGGCCAGCTTTGCGTTCGGATTTTCAAGCCTTTCAATCTCGACTTCCGTTATTAAATTGTCTCTGCCAATTTTTTCCGCTCCCTCAATCACGCCGTCAATAATCATTTGGCGGATTCGAGCGGACGAGATCCCCAAACGGGCCCGCGTTCTTCGATCCATGTCGCTTACCATTCGCTCCGATATTTGAAACGTTAGGGTTTCTAAACGGAATAAATCGGGTGCCTTGAATTGGCATGCGTGAAATAACTCCCTGCCCGATAAATTTGGAAGGATCAAAAACGAGATGTCGGTTGCGTGGTCAAACCAAAGTTCCGCGGATGACTGAGCTTCCTGCAAAGTAACCAAGTTGGTGACTCCCTCTCCATGACCTTTATAATGTGGCCAATATCTTCCTCTCGATAAGATTCGGGATCAGTCGGGTCGTCAAGTTCCGATCGAATGCGTCCGCCACCGATGTTCCACTGGATCGTTTTTATTCGCCGATTATTTGTCATCCAGTCTTTCGCCCTAGAACGTCGAATGGAGGATCGCCTTCCAGGCGTACGGTTCATTGATTAATGTCCAGTACTCCGCATCATACTTCTTCCCGTCTTTGGCATAGAACTTACCGTCTCGGAAGCTTCCGATACTGTAAAACCACTCTATGTCCCCGTCTGGGTATCCGGAATATACAGAACACATTAGGACGTCATGGCCCCTTTCGCTCGCTGGCTTAGTGGTGTATGTGAACTACCATGTGATCGCGAGTGTTTTCTTCATTTGTCTCTACCTCCTGCATTACATCAATTGCCATCGAGGACTTCGTACGCCCTAACCCTTTGCTGGACTTCGATCCAACCGTGTCTTCAGTTCTAATAACTGCTTGATCCGGGTGACCGTTTCATCATAGAACTGCTCCAACCCGGAATTAGTTCCACGCAGCCCATCTACAACCTGCTTGGCCCATTCAAAGTATTCGAGCTTCCTGGACAACGGCCAATCTGCAGGCGGATTAGTTCCTATCTCCCGTACATCTGTGATTTTATCTGCCAACTTAATGATCTTCGCTCCTGCGAACAGATGAGGTGCATGCTCGATCTGGAGGCGTTTACGATCGAGTTTCTCGAGGGACAGTCCGAGCAACCCATAAAAATCGTAAATAATAATAATTATGGACTGTTTGTTTGTTTTTACAACAAAGTTTTTATATCTTAGTAGTCTAATTCCGTAATTGCGACAAAGCTGATGAAAAAGATCTACCTTCACGGAGCTAAGGACCAAATCGCAAGGCATAGCACAATCCGTGATATCAATAAACAGATAGTCCTAAACTATGTTCGGGCGAAGTCACCGATCTCGCGGGCTGAGATCGCCCGCGAAACCTCGCTTCAGCGGTCGACAGTCTCAGCTATAGTTGACGATCTAACGATCAAAGGCATGATCGAAGAGATCGGTACCGGTGATTCGACCGGTGGGCGCAAACCGACTTTGTTGCGTTTGCGGACGGGTACCCCGGCGGTTATCGGCGTCGATGTTACGCCCCGAGAAACGACCATAGCCCTTGCGGACCTCACCGGAAATATAATGCAGCGCGAAGTATTTCCAACATCATCCGACCTCGACTATATGAATGACAGAATTTTGTCAAAGGTGACGCAGCTAGCCGTCGCTCACCCTGACAAAGGTGTCGAGGTCGGCATCAGCATACCGGGCATCGCCGATCAGGTTGCCGGCCGGATGTTATACATACCTTATTTTCAATGGTCGTACTGGGACATCGGTCAAAAGATAAACGCCGCGACCGGTTTGCCTGTGGTTGTTGACAATGACGCGAATGCAGTTGCTCTGGCCGAGCTCTGGTTCGGTTCCGATGCCATAAAAAAGACCCGAAATTTTATCGTCGTCATGGTCGCCGAAGGCATCGGCACGGGCATAATAATCGATGGTCAGGTCTACCGCGGCGAGAGCGGTGCGGCGGGTGAGTTTGGCCACATGTTCGTAGGTGAATATGCGCCCGTAACATGCTCCTGTGGACGCCGTGATTGCTGGGAGGCACATGCGTCCGAAAAAGCTCTTGTTCATCGATACAATGCCAATAATGGAACAAACGGAGGGCCAATCAATATAGACCGACTTATCGGTCTCGCCCAAAATGGTGAGAAACAGGCTGTGAGCGTTATGAAAGAAACGGCCGGATACCTCGGAATTGGTATATCCAATTTGATAATCGGATTTAGCCCGCAAACAATTGTCGTTTCTGGCAGCATTGTTCGGGCGTGGGATGTGATAAGCGACGAGATACACGAATTGGCCCGTCGAAGCATCCGGCATGAGATCGCAGTGACTAATATCGTCCCGTCCGCGCTAGGTGAAAACCCAACAATTCTGGGGTCCATAAGCCTCGTTTTGTCTCGAAAATTTGCATCGGCGAATTAATTTTCTAATTTGGTATGAAGGATTCTTGACATTATACTAATTTTATATTAAAACTTTGTTTGTCTTCACAACAAACAAAAATTGGATTGTTGTCGAGATAATTTTCTAAATTAAGGTTCTATGGTTAGCAGGCGTTTCGATTGCCTAACGGGAGCGTATGCGGGCCGTAATTTTGTGAGGTGATAAATCGTATGAAAATGAGCGGAATAAAAACATTTAGAAGGATCGTTTTATTGGCGATCTCAATTTTGGGCGTAGCAGCGGTCGGGATCGCGCAAACGGATTCGGCGCGAATCTCGGGAACGATCACGGATTCGGCCGGTGCCGTTCTGGCCGGAGCGACTGTCACTGTACGGAGTGCGGGAACGGGTCGCGAAACCAAGGCTGTCACGGGTGACGAGGGGACTTTTTCCATTCTGTCGCTTAACCCGGGCCGATATCAGGTTGAAGTTACACAGGCTAATTTCAAGATGGTAAAGCAAGACGTAACGCTTGAGGTCGCCCAAAACGCGAACCTCAACTTTTCGCTTGAGGCCGGGGCCGTCTCTGAATCAGTCACCGTCACGACCGATATTCCTCAAATTGACACCTCGACATCAGCGATCAGTCAGGTGATCCAGGGACGTGAGGGGGTTGAATTGCCCCTGAATGGTCGTAACGTGCTGGAGCTTGCACGTCTGACGCCCGGCGTTACGCAGGGTATTCCGGGTGGATTTGCTACTGGTGTTTCCGGCAATGCCGAGACCTATCGGGCCCGCAACACCGGCGGAGCGGCACTTTCGATAAACGGCCAGCGTACACAGGCCAACAATTTTCTCCTTGACGGTGTCGATAATAACGAATCGCTGGTCAACACGATCAACGTTTTTCCGTCGGCCGAGGCCGTGCAGGAATTTCGAGTCCAGACGAGCGTCGCGAGTGCCGAATTTGGACGCGGCGGCGGTGGTATCATCAATTCGGTGACCAAATCGGGCAGCAACCGGTTTTATGGTAGTGCTTTTGAGTTTCTCCGCAACGACAATCTTGACGCCCGGCCGACCTTCGACGGTTCGAAAAGAGAATTTCGCCGCAACCAGTTTGGCGGAACCTTTGGCGGCCCGATCTGGAAAGATAAAGTATTCTTTTTTGGCGACTATGAGGGCCTGCGGCAATTCCTTCCAGTCGGTCAGGATTTTGCGTCGGTTCCTACTGCAGCATTTCGCACCGGCAATTTTTCCGCTTTGACGACGCAGCTTAGAGACCCCTTGACCAGTCTAAATGTCTGTGTAACCGGAGTGAACGGCTGCGTTAACGGCAATGGAACAGCCTACAATCGCCTTGACCTGCTGCCCGGAAGCCGGCTTAATCCAGTCGCACTCAGATATCTTCAGGCTTTTCCGCTGCCAAACACCGGAACGGGTTTTCAGGGCAATTTTGTTACGACGCGCAATGAACTAACAAATACTGATACGTTCGATATTCGCGGCGATGTCAATCTGTCAACCAATAACCAACTTTTTGGCCGTTTTAGCAACGGACGATTCAGACAAACTACTACCTCAAGGCTGCCGGCACTCCCGGCCGGATTTGGATCGGGGACAAACCCGACCGATACGAGAGGAGGAGTTGTGGGGTTAAATACGGTGTTTCATTCGACGGTCGTTAACGAATTGCGGGTTCAGGTAAACCGCATCAAATACGGCTACACGCCGCCATTCTTTGATAAGAGGATATCTGCTGACCTCGGTATCCCGAATGCGAACCGCGACGCCAACCTTGGCGGCGGCGCATTGATCGGCGGTTATAACGGCCAGCTTGAATACACCGGCGACTTTGGCCCGTATATCGTTCCGCAGAATACATATCAGATCGTTGACGGTGTCAGTTTCTCGCGCGGGAATCACACACTCAAGTTTGGCGGCACTATACTTCGCCGTGACGTAGCACTTTATCGGCCGAATCGCGGCAAGGGATATTTTTTCCTAATCGGGAACGGCGACTCGTCACAGTGCGGCGGCGCGGCCTCGACTGGCAACGAACAGGCTGATCTTCTGATCGGATTTGTTTGTAATTATCAAATCGGTCCTCCGTTTGGAACGGTTGGAACCCGCAATTGGGAAAACGGTGCATTTGCCCAGGACGACTGGAAAGCATCGAGCCGGCTGACACTCAATCTCGGTCTGCGATATGAATACTTTACCGATCCGGTCGAGCAATACGGTCGTCAGGCAAATTTTGATCTCGCGACCGGACGGCTTGTTGTGGCCGCAAATAATAAGGGTTCGCTTGTCAATACGGACAAGAATAATTTTGGCCCGCGCATCGGGTTCGCTTACGATTTGGACGGCAAAGGTAAATCGAGCTTACGCGGCGGATACGGAATATTCTATTTCCTCGATCGCGGCGGTATCGACAACCAGCTTGCACAGAATCCGCCATATAGCGGCTTTTCTCAATTTAATTACACGGACGGCGTACGCATCACGCTTTCGGGCCGGGCACCGAACGGTTCGCTCGACTCGCGTCTCGCGACGGGCGCTTTGCCGCTCGGCGGCGTTGCCGATGTTAATCTAAACAACCCGCAGAACGTGACGGTTTTGGCGGTTCGTCCGGATAACAAAACGTCAAACATTCAACAGTACAACGTCCAGTATCAGCGTCAGCTTATGGGCAACACCGCGATCAGTGTCGGTTTCGTGGGGACACGTGGACGGAATCTGACCCTCTATTACAACCTAAACGGCAACATCCGCGAACCGGGAACAAATGCCACCTGTCCCAATGGGCGCACGACTTCGCCCTGTTACTCGAATGGCGGCCGGGTCAATGTCCGTGACGACATCGGCCGAACATCTTACAACTCGCTCCAGGTGCAGTTGAACAGACGCTATTCGCAGGGCTGGCAGTACCGGGCGGCCTACACCTATTCCAAGACAAAGGACAACGGGGAAGGCGCGTTTGACAGCGTGGCCGATCTGAACCTCAACTTTATCGAACCCTACTCAACCTCACGGCTCGACTTCCCGCATGTTTTCTCGTTCGAATCGGTCTATGACATTCCGTTCGGACGCGGGCGTCGTTGGGGCTCGGACATTCCACGTGGTTTGAATGCGTTTATCGGCGGCTGGCAGGTAAATGGAATTTTCCGTGCCCAGAGCGGCCAGACGTTCGATGTCCGTAGAGACGGTGTCCGGGTCGATCTTGTCGGGAACGCGTATGGCGGACCGGCGGGTCAGTATCTCAACCGGGCATCATTCGTGAATGCTCCGGCGGGACGCTTTGGCAATCTGGCACGCAACGGCCTTCGCGGACCGTCAACGAAATCGTTGAATCTGGGATTGACAAAAAATATTGCGATTCATGATCGGTGGAAAGCGCAGTTTCGCGCGGAGTTTTTCAACATTACAAATACTCCACAGCTAACGCCGCCAAACACCGACCTTAATAACTCAAGCACGTTTAACGGCTTTGGCACAATTCGTTCGACATACGGATTTACCAACCGGCAGATTCAGTTCGGGGCCCGCATAGAATTTTAAGGCTCTGGAGAGAATCGGCTTGACGCCGGTTGTGTTGTTCTTTTTCAGGGCGTGAAACATAATGTTTTCACGCCCTTTTTTGCTGGAAACTCCTAAAAGATTTTGGCGCTTTTCGCATTATGAAATTTCCAAGAGCATCGGGAATTCTACTGCATCCGACATCTCTGCCGGGTGATCTCGGGATAGGCGATCTGGGCGACGAAGCATTCCGGCTCGTCGATTTTCTCAACGCAACAGGACAGGCCTATTGGCAGATATTGCCGCTCGGGCCGACTGGATATGGCGACTCGCCCTATCAATGTTTCTCCGCATTTGCCGGAAATCCGTTAATGATCTCACCGGAAAAGCTGATCGAAGACGGATTGATAGCGGAGGCCGACTTAGAGGACAAACCTGAATTTACTGCCCACAAGGTAGATTTTGGCGGGGTTTACGAATGGAAGAATCGATTACTACCCAAAGCTTACGAAGGTTTCCATCACATCACGAGCGTCGATCTGCGCGGCAAATTTGAAGCGTTTTGCCAAGAGAATGAGATGTGGCTCGACGACTATGCTCTCTATCGTGCGATAAAGGCGACTCAGGACCAAAAAGCCTGGTATGAGTGGCCGAAAGAACTAAAACTTCGCGATAAAAGCGCGCTGCTTGCGGTTTTTGAGACTTTGTTTGACGACATTCAAGCGCAAAAATTCTATCAATTCCTATTTTTCCGACAATGGTTCGCCGTTAAAGAATATGCGAACCAAACGGGGATCAAGATCGTCGGCGACATCCCGATCTTTGTCGCACTCGATTCGGCTGATGTTTGGTGCAACCAGTCTGAATTCAAGCTCAATTCGGATGGCTCGGCGAAGTTTGTGGCCGGTGTTCCTCCAGATTACTTCTCAAAAACCGGACAACTGTGGGGCAATCCGATTTACGACTGGGACGTGATGAAGCTCACCGACTTTCGATGGTGGATCGCACGGGTTCATTCGACCCTGCAAACTGTCGATGTCATTCGCGTTGATCATTTTCGGGGGTTTGCGGCGTCGTGGGAGGTACCGGGCAACGACAAAACTGCCGAGAACGGCCGCTGGGTAGAAGTACCCGGCAAGGAGCTTTTCGTTGCACTCACAGCCGCTCTCGGCGACCTTCCGGTCTTTGCTGAGGATCTTGGCGTTATCACACCGGACGTCGAAGAATTGCGTGACGGTTTTGGGTTTCCGGGAATGCGAATACTTCAGTTCGCCTTTGGTGGCGACGCAAAGAATCATGATCTCCCGCACAATTACGTCAAAAATTGCGTCGCCTATACAGGAACACACGACAACGATACGACCGTCGGTTGGTTCAAGTCGCAGGCCGGGGCTGGTTCGACCCGCGACGCAAGCGAGATAACCCGTGAGCGGGACCAGTGTTTAAATTATCTGGATTCGGACGGCGAGAATATTCACTGGGACTTTATTCGTGCCGTCTGGGCCTCAGTCGCTGACACTTCAATTACGCCGCTCGCCGACCTTCTCGGCATCGGTACCGAAGGCCGGATGAACCTTCCGGCTTCGGGTTCCGGCAACTGGCACTGGCGCATGACCAAAGATTCGATCACCAAAGAGATCACATTAAGACTAAAAGAATTGACTGAAATTTACGGACGAACGAGGTAAATATGAAAAGAGATTTTTCATCGAAAAGATGCGGAAGAGCAGAGAAGGTCGATACGTTACCACCGATCATCAGCGCACGCGATTCCGTTTTACCTCACTATCGATCATTCCCTTCATCCCTGTTAAGCTTTGCCGCGGCGAATCTTCGTCTCCTCGGTTTCACTGTTCTCTTTTCTATCGGGCTCCTTGCTCAAACTCCTACGGTCTCGAAGGTCGATCCGCCAAATTGGTGGACGGGGATGACAATCAACCCGGTTCGCGTCTTACTTCGCGGAACGGAGTTGAGAAACGCCACGGTGCTGGCTCCGCAAGGAAGCGGTCTGAAAGCGGCTAATCTTAAATGGAGCGAAAACGGACATTATCTATTCTTTGATCTGACCATAGCCGCGAGTGCTAAACCCGGTAAATACAAACTGATAGTTTCTAAGCGGAACACCTCGACGAGTTTTAGTTTTGATGTCCATCCCCGCTCCTCTCGCGAAGGTAAATATCAGGGTTATACGCCGGACGATGTTATTTATTTGCTGATGCCGGACCGTTTTGACGACGGCGACCAGTCGAATAACGATCCGGAAAGATCAAAAAGCCTCTATGACCGCACAAAAACGCGCCGCTATCACGGCGGCGACTTGCAGGGGGTGATCGACAAACTGCCATACTTAAAAAGTCTCGGCGTGACCGCGATCTGGACTACGCCGGTGTATGACAACAACGACAAGCTCGACACTGAGGAGGTCTATGACGGCGAACAGACCACGGGCTATCACGGCTATGGGGCGGTCGATATGTACGGCGTCGAAGAGCATTTCGGCGACATCCCAAAGCTCAAAGAGATGGTCGATAAGGCCCACGCGCTCGGCTTGAAAATGATCCAGGATCAGGTCGCCAATCACACCGGCCCGTTCCATGTCTGGGCGAACGACCCGCCGACGCCGACGTGGTGGAATGGCACCGCCGACCATCACATCTCGAACAACTGGCAAAAATGGACCACCATGAACCCGCGTGCGACCTATCAGACGCAGCGGCGCAATCTGGAAGGCTGGTTTGTTGACATACTGCCCGATTTTAATCAGAACGACCCTGAGGTCGAAAAATACCTGATTCAGAACAGCATCTGGTGGATCGAAACAGCTGGTTACGATGCGATCCGCATGGACACTCTGCCGCATGTGCCGCGCACGTTCTGGGCAAAATGGGGATCGGCAATCAAACATGAATACCCGAAACTCAATATCCTCGGCGAGCTTTTCGACGGCGATCCGGCCTTGCTTGCGTACTTTCAGACGGGCCGCAAAGGATTTGACGGCGTCGATACGCAGATCGACACGCTCTTTGATTTCACGCTCTATTATTCGATCCGCGACGCCTTTGCTCAGGGTAAACCGGTTCGTGCGGTGTCACAGACATTTGCGCACGACTGGCTTTATCCAAAACCAGAGGTGCTAACGAGCTTTCTTGGCAATCATGACGTGTCCCGATTCATGGGCGAAACAGGGGCAACGATCGAGGGACTAAAACTTGCCGACACGTTGATAATGACCTCGCGCGGAACGCCGATCATCTATTACGGCGACGAAATAGCCATGTCGGGCGGCGGCGATCCTGACAATCGGCGTGATTTTTCGGGCGGATTTCCCGCCGATGGCATCGACAAATTCGCTGCCTCGGGGCGAAACTCGACGGAGAACGAAGTTTGGAACTATCTCGCCAAACTCGGCCGCCTGCGTCGGGAACTCGAACCACTGCGTAGTGGCAAAACGCTCGACTTGCTCGACGAAGACCAGCAGATGGCATACGCCCGCGTGACCGCCAAAGAAGCTGTCATTGTTGTTATTAATAACGATATAAAGCCCGCAAGTGTCGGTTTTGATTTTTCGATGATCAAGAAGTTTTCCGTTAACAAAACCTTCGTTGATCGGCTTGGAAACGTCTCCCCGATCAATATCCACAACAGCTGGCTAACCTTTCAAATGCCCGCTCGATCAGCCGCGATCCTCGTAGACGGGACGAAATGATATGGAAAACAAACCAAAGTTAACATTCTGGCAGATCTGGAACATGAGTTTCGGGTTTATGGGCATTCAGATCGGCTTTGCCCTGCAGCAGGCAAATATGTCGCCGATCTACAAATACCTCGGTGCCGAGGAAAGCTCGCTTCCGTATCTGTGGCTCGCCGGGCCAATCACCGGTCTGCTTATCCAGCCGATCATCGGTGCGATGTCCGACAGGACGTGGAACAAACTCGGCCGTCGCCGCCCGTTCTTTCTGGTCGGTGCCATTTTGTCGAGCATTTGTTTGCTGCTGATGCCGTTTTCATCGGCGGTATGGATGGCAGCGGGTTTGCTTTGGATCCTGGATTTCAGCATCAACACAAGCATGGAGCCGTTCCGGGCGTTTGTGGGCGACAAATTGCCGGAGGAACAGAGGACAACCGGTTTTGTGATGCAATCGTTTTTCATCGGCATCGGCCAGACGCTCGCAAACGCCGCGCCGTTTATTTTGGCGGCTTTAGGCGTGACGGGCGTAATGGCGAGCGGAATCCCGCACGCGACCCTTTGGGCGTTTATCATTGGAGCGATCTGTTTTCTTGGTGCGGTTCTGTACACGGTTCTTACCGCCGACGAATATCCCCCCGCCGATATGGACGAATTTCGTAGTAAACAGGCTGAGGGAAATGTCGTTTCCACGATCGTCAAAGAGATCGTCGATGCTCTAAAAGACATGCCGACCACGATGAAGCAGCTCGCCGTCGTCCAGTTTTTCACCTGGTTTGCCCTGCCCTGCATGTGGCAATATTACGGGCTGGCGGTTGCGAAACACGTTTTTCTCGCACCCGATGAAAAGTCGCCGCTGTTTGCGGCCGGAACTGAATGGGGCGGCCTTTCGTTCGCGGTTTATAATCTCGCCTGTTTTCTCGTAGCCTTTCTGCTGCCAAAGATAGCCAATGGCACGAGCCGGAAGATGACGCATTTTATCTGCCTCACGCTCGGCGGACTTGGCCTGATTTCGACATATTTTGCGCACGACAAATACGTGCTTTGGGCCGGAATGGTTGGCGTTGGTTTTGCGTGGGCCTCCATCCTATCCATGCCGTATGTGATCCTCGCCGGAGCGATCAAGCCGTCGAGAATGGGCGTTTACATGGGCGTCTTTAATCTCTGCATCGTTATCCCGCAGATCGTCATGGGCCTCGTCATACCGCAGATCTACGGCAATATTCTGGGGAATGACCCGCTTAATGTTGTCATTTTTGGCGGCATCGTGATGCTCGTTGCGGCGGTCAGTGTTTTGGTTGTAAAAGATGTCGGAGCGGGCAGCATAGCAACCACTTCTGTTCGCGAGAGTGCTGTCGCCGGCGTTGCAGAGTAATTTTTATGAAAAGATCATTCGTCAGAATTTTATTTCTATCGGTCTTTCTTGCGGGCTGCGTATTTGGCCAGCAACAGCCATCCCGTGATGTTTCTAAAGAAACGGCGCGCACCTCGCAAGACTGGGTTCGGGACGCGGTCATTTATCAGATCTGGGAGCGGGCGTATTCACGAGACGGCAATTTTAACGGCATTACGAGCGACCTCGACCGGATAAAGAACCTGGGCGTCGATGTTTTGTGGCTAATGCCGATCCATCCGATCGGGCAGGTCAAGAAAAAGGGAACTGTGGGGTCGCCATACGCTGTCAAAGATTACTACGGTATCAATCCGGATTATGGAACGTCCGCCGACCTCAAACGTCTGATCAGCGAAGCGCACAAGCGCAACTTGAAAGTGATCATCGATGTCGTCGTCAATCACACTGCGTGGGACAACAAGCTTATCACCGAGCACCCCGAATTCTACCTGAAAAATGACAAAGGCGAGATCGTGCCACCGGTGCCTGACTGGGCCGATGTCGCGGGGCTCGATTACAGCAAACCCGCGGTGCGGCGATACATTATCGACAATTTCAAATCATGGATACGCGATTACGATCTCGACGGTTTTCGCTGCGATGTCGCTCTATTTATTCCGACCGATTTTTGGGAGCAGGCACGTGCCGAGGTCGATAAGGTCAAGCCGAACACCATCTGGCTCGCCGAGGCAGAAAAGCCAGATCTTCTCGTAAAGGCCTTCGACGTCGACTACTCGTGGAACATGCACGGCACGCTGACCGAGGTCGTCCAAGCCTCAAAACCGGCTTCGGCACTGCGAAAGGTTTGGGAAGAACAGGCAGCGACTTTTCCGAAAGGTGCATTGAGAATGCGATTCTCCGACGACCACGACGAACGCCGTGCGATCGTGCGGTTTGGCGAAAAAGGCGCACTTGCGGCACAGACGCTCGCGTTCACGCTCGACGGTGTCCCGCTCGTGTACAACGGCGTGGAGGTAGGTGACACCGCCGAATCGGGTGCACCGGCATTGTTCGAGAAGCTCCCAATATTTTGGCAGATCGCCGAACGGCGGCCCGAATTTCTCCGTTATTACAAAGCGATGATCGCCCTCAGACATTCGAGCGTCGCCCTGCGTCGCGGCGACGTGACATGGCTCCGTAACTCCGACGAAAACCGCATCGTCACTTTTTCCCGTCGTTCAGGCAGCGAAGAGCTGCTCATCGCCATCAATATGTCTAACGCCCCGTTCTTCGGCTCGGTCGAGGCGGGCGGGAATTTTGAAGACATTACTCCAAACATCGGCCAGCCGCTCCCGCCCGATGATGAAAAGGCAAAGGCCACCGCAAAGCGAAATGTCGGTCTGCCATCGCTGAGCCTAGATGGTTTCGGGTTTAGGATATTCAGGCGCAAGTAGAAAAAATTTCAAGGGTAGAAACACTGCATGCAGAGGTATCGGATCGAATGGAAACAAAAATCAAGATTCCCCGCATCAACTTTAATTCGACTTTCCTTGTAACTTTGCTCCTTTGCGTGTTTCCGTTAGCACTCTGCTCGCAAACCATCGCACCGGGCGGCCCAGGCAGGGACGCACAGTGGGCAACGGCGGGAAAACAGGGCGTCGGTACATCGGCCGGCCTAATGTCGCCGCTATGGTTTACTCTCGCACAAGGAGTGATGACCGAAGCATATTACCCGAACGTGACGACCGCAAATGTTCATTTACTGCAATTCATTGTCGTAAATCGAAAGACAAAAAAGGTTGAGACCGAACAGGACGATGCTGTGCACTCGGTGAGGGTGACCCGTCCGGATTCCTTGAGCTTTCAACAAGTTAATAAGGCAAAGGGCGGGTCTTGGACAATCTCGAAAACGTATGTCGCCGACCCACAGCGGGACGCGATCATGGTCGACGTAAAATTTGACGCGAAGGATCCGGCTCTCAAACTGTATGTCTACTATGACCCGTCGCTCGGAAACAGCGGAATGCATGATTCGGGATATTCGGCGAGGAGCGGACTCGCCGCATGGGACGGCCAAGTCGCTTCGTATCTGACGTTCTCGAGCGAGATTGATGAGGTAAATACGGGCTATCTCGGAGTTAGTGACGGCCTGGAACAGCTGAAGCGATTTGGAAACATCGAATCGCCGAATAAAAAAGCAGACAGTGGCAACGTTGTACAAATGGCGAGGATCGTCACTCCAGAACATTTCACAATGGCGTTGGCATTCGGCAGCGACGCAGACAAGTTGCAGGCGCCGACGCTTGCATCGATGGAGAAGGGATTTGCAAGGATCCAGGCGGAGTATGAAAAGGGCTGGGCGGATTACGTAAAAACACTGCCAAAGGTCGAGCCGAAGTACCAGGCTCAGTTCAACATGGCAGCCATGCAGTTGAAAGCAAACGAGGACAAGACGCATCGCGGCGCGAATGTGGCGAGTTTAACGATACCATGGGGCGGCGGGGCGAATGCGAACGAGAATACTGTCGGCGGCTATCATCTGGTCTGGTCGCGCGACCTTTATCAGGTGGCGACGGCATATATGGTTCTTGGCGACACCGCTGCGGCCCTGCGTGCGTTAGATTTTTTATTCAACGTACAGCAGAAACCTGACGGTAGTTTTCCGCAAAATTCATTTCTCGACGGCAAGCCGTTCTGGGGCTCGCTCCAGATGGATGAGGTCGCCTATTCACTGATCCTGGCTTATCAGCTCGGGCAAAATGATCGGCCGACATACATAAACCACGTCAAAAAGGCCGCCAATTTCATCGTCTGGAACGGCCCTTCGACGCCGCAGGAACGGTGGGAAGAGCGCCCCGGATATTCGCCTTCGACGATCGCAGCCGAGATCGCGGGGCTTGTATGTGCCGCCGATATCGCCAAAAAGAACGGCGACGAAGCGTCCGCGCTCATCTGGCTAGCCGCCGCCGACGATTGGGCACGCAACGTCGAACGCTGGACCGCGACGACGAACGGAAAATACGGCGACGGCAACTACTACCTCCGGATAACGCAAAACGGTAACCCCGACGCGGGAGACAAGGTCGAGCTTAATAACGGCGCCGGAACCTTCGACGAACGCGAGATCGTCGACGCTGGTTTTCTCGAGCTTGTCCGCCTAGGCATCAAGCCGGCAGACGATCCTCTCATAGCGAAATCAATCAAGGTCATCGACCAGCAGATAAAGGTCGATACACCGAACGGCCCGGCGTTTTACCGTTACAACCACGACGGATACGGCGAAATGGATGACGGCCGCCGCTGGAACTGGGATGGGAAATACACCGGCAAGGGAAGGCTCTGGGCTTTACTCGCCGGCGAACGAGGCCAATATGAACTCGCCAAATGTACAAAGGCAGAAACACGACTGGTAGCGAGTGTGCGCAACGCATCAGGAGAGTGCGTCCAACATCCAAAGTCGCGTCTCGATGCGATGCTTGGCTTCGCCAACGACGGCCTCATGATCCCCGAGCAGATCTGGGACAGAAAGGAAACGCCTGCGAACGTTGATAAGCAGTTCATCCCAGAACTCAAATTTGGCGAGGGCACCGGCTCCGCTACGCCACTTGCGTGGTCGATGGCACAATTCATCCGCCTTGCGGTAAATATCAAGGCCGGCCGCAATCTCGACACGCCGCAGGTCGTTTATGACCGTTATAAGAACGGCATTCCCGGTCAGGTCAGCAATTTTGGAGGCAACGACAGCGAGGTCGTATTGCCGCTCAAGACCGGCGATAATATGGAATTTTCGCGGGACGCTGCAAAAGGCACCAAAGCCGCATTCCAGGTCGACGGGCATATAAACGTCGGCGAGACGGATGAGAAAGGCAAGTTGATTCTGAAATTCACCGTTCCCGCGGACGGTGCGGTTACGGTCGGCGGCGTCATGGCGACAGACGGATCCACCTCCTTCGAACGCGTCACGTTGCGGCAGCGGTCTCAGCCTCAGGTTTTTTCGCCGCAGCTTATAGCCAGAATCCAAAACGCCTCACCTGCGCCGGTGCTCGACTCGGACGGAAAGGCCGTGCTCTTTTACAAGGGCGACGCCGGAATGGTCACGGTTGCGGGCGATATCAACGGGTGGAACCCAAATCGGGAGTTTATGCAGCTTATCGCCCCGCAGCTTTGGGCGATCAAACTCGGAATCGGGCCCGCTGCACGAACAGAGTACAAGATCGTCGCCGACGGCAAACGGATGCTCGATCCGGCGAATGATAAAAAGCTCGACAACGGCGTCGGCGATCTCAATAGCGTCCTGGAAATGCCCGGATACAACGCGTCGGTGGCCTCGGCCCGTGAACCGAAATTAGAGGAATTTGAGATCGCATCCTCGGTCTACGGCAAACGCAAGCTGAAGGTCTATTTGCCGAACGGGTACGCGGCGTCCGGCAAGCGGTACGCGGCAATGTATTTCCACGATGGATCTGACTATGTCCGCCGTGCGGATGCTCCGCAGACAATGGAGAATCTCGCTGCGGCCGGTAAGATACCACAGCTTATCCTCGTCTTTGTCGACCCTGTCGATCGAGGAAAGGAATATTGGGCGAGCGACAGCTTTGCCGACTTTATCGCCAACGACGTCGTGAATGCGGTGGATAAACGCTTTCGCACCGTTGCGGATCGCGATCATCGGGCGACCATCGGAGCAAGTCTCGGCGGCATTACAAGCCTTTGGATCGGACTAAAACATCCCGAGACTTTCAGCCGTCTCGGTGGACAGAGTTCGTCCTTCTGGGTCGATAACGAAAGGGTCGTAAAGGCCCTCGAGAAGCTCGACCCGGCTACGAACAAATTCCGATTTTATCTCGACGACGGCACGCTTGAGGGCTCTGATGACACCCGGCGCGTCAACGTTATGCTCCGCGGCAAAGGCTATCCGGTCAAATATGTCGAGGTAGAAACCGGCCACAACTGGACCGCTTGGCGCGACCGCCTAGCCGATGCTTTCATCGCTTTATTGAATTAACCGGCGGCGTTTCGGTAAAAAAGAAAGATTGGTCCTTCTCTTAAACCGGAGCACGAAAAGTCAGATCTTGCTGCGGACATGTTCGCACCCGTCAGGGAAATCGTGAAAACCCACACACGTGTTTGCCTGCAATTAGGTGGTTTTCACCTAGTTCTTAGGAATTGATCCTGTGGAATTGTAGTTGCCAATTCTTAAATCGAGTCACTTATGATCCGATTACTCGAAACGTATTTGAATTCTTTTTGGGTACGCAGTAGGCGAAGCATGTCCCCAGATTCGTGAGAATCGAATTTTGATTCCGCCAACTTCCAATCTGAGCACTTCGCCTTAGGCTATCTCAACCGCTAATTTCGGATCATATCGTGTCGGTTCAAGTGCGGCAGCTGCCTCATCGAGGACTTTTCTTCGAACGTGACTATACATTTTCATCATCTGCGGATCGACGTGCCCGACCTGTGCCTGGAACACCCAATCCGCCACACCTTTTTCGGCCAGCGTGGTAATGACGGTATGACGGCCATCATGAAAGCGCAACCCTTGAAGCTCTGCGGCGTTAAGCATCGAACGCCAAGCGAAACGCCACGAGGTCATCGGATTCGTCGGATCCAACTTCTGTTCCCGTCCGTGCCACGGAAATACGTAAGGCTCTGAGTCAGTAGCTCCAAAAGCTGAAGCTTGATCCAAAGGTTCCTTAACGCGTTAATACATGTAGGGTTTAATGATGGCGCCACCCGGCGGGTGTCTTTGATCTCTGGATCTCAATACGAGCATTTTCCCAATCGATGTCCTTCCATCGTAACGCCTTAACTTCGCAACTTCGCATCCCACAATAGAACGCTAAATTGGCAGCCGTATAGGCATATGTCCGATCGGGTCGTGATCGAGCAATTTCAATCATTCGTGACGTTCTTCTTCTGTCAGAGCTCTGCCGACAGGTGGTTTAGTATTTGGAATAGGCTTACCGTTTCAAGTGGTCAGCCGGGTCTTTTGGATTTAGGGCGTAGACCTGAAGGCCGGGGCTTTTGCGATTTCGGCATATTGCAACATTCTAAAGCTGGGAGGAGAAAAACTCCATGGCAGTGGGAAGTTGGCTTAAAGGGTAGAACTGGCGTAGGATTTCTTTATCCAAATCCTACTTTATTTACCTCTTTTTGCTAGGCATATGCAGTTGGAAACCTTCGTGTGAGTGCGATAATTATTGGTGGAGACGAGGGGGATCGAACCCCTGACCTCTGCAATGCCATTGCAGCGCTCTCCCAGCTGAGCTACGTCCCCGGCTTTCAATGCAAAGTGCAAAATTGAGAATGCAAAATGCAGAAGAAGCGAACTTTGAATTTAGCGAAAATACGGCGAGGGGTCAAGGTATCGCCCGTCAATAAGTTTTCGGGCAGTATCCGAAAATAAACTTGTGCGCTTTGTGTCCTTCCTTTGTGTTCTTTATGATAAAGGCCTTTTTAACACAAAGAACACCAAGCGAGGACACAAAGAACACGGAGAAGCCAGAACCATAGCTCTAGGACGCTTAGGTGAACACTTCGAACGTTACTTTGCCGGAAGCTTGTCACGAAAATCGATTGCCTCGAGCTCAACGCGGACAACGTCCATAACGGGAACAACGGGCCGTGCTTCGAATACAAAAGACGGGAGCATCGAGCAGAATTTATGAACGGCCAGCGGATCGTCGCAGTCGAGCACGTACGCTGCAAGCCATTATTCGCGTGCGTGTCAGCATCGAAACCGTTATCCATTCCGACGGCTGGCGTGGTTACAACGGCCTGGTCGATGTCGGCTATCCGAAACATTTTCGCGTCAATCACTCGGCCAACGAATTTGCCAGTGCCGATTCA
>JBDSCV010000232.1:0-4898 GCA_039920905.1 Pyrinomonadaceae bacterium | reverse complement strand
CGGTAAAATCGCTCGAATATCCTCGGCAGATGTTCCTCCGCGATTCCCTCACCTGTGTCGGCTACACAGATTTGATGAAATCCGCTGGATTTCAGATACGAAACCGATACGGTGCCGCCATCGCGGTTAAACTTAACTGCATTTCCGAGTAGATTGATGAGTATCTGCTCCAGGCGATGGGCGTCCGCGAAGACGTGTATGCCTCCCGCGACTTGGTTGCTAAAAGAAATATTTCGCCTCACGGCCTTTTCGGCGAGGGACGACCACACCTCTTCGATGAGAGGCTCAAGTTCAACTAATTGCGGTTTTACCGTAATCTTTCCCGCCTCGATAGCAGACAGCTCCAAAATATCGTCGATCAGATGGTGCATCCGTTCGGCATTTCGGCGAATCACGTCGAGAAAGCGTCGATTATTATCCTGGTCCTCCAGAGCTCCACTATCGAGGGTTTCGACAAAGGCAAGAATCGACGTGAGCGGTGTGCGCAATTCGTGCGAGACATTAGAAAGGAATTCCTGACGCACCCTTTCGAGCCTCTCTAACCGGGTAATATCGTAAAATATTCCGATTGCGTGCCTTTCTTCCGTGTTTCCCGCAAAGCTTAAGGGAGCTACTCGCAGGTCATACGTGCGATTGTCAAAATGCACGCGTATCTCTATTTTCGTCTCGGTCCGCTCGCCCGTTTCCAACGCCCGTCGAAATGCCTGATGGATCACCTCGTCACCGACCACCTCGCGCAGATTGTGCGAGTCGATTTCATCGCCGCCTAATAGCGACCGAGCCGCCGGGTTTGACGCGAATATGCGCCAATTTTTCTCGACAACGATAACGCCTTCTCGCATGCTGCTGATCATTCCCTCGAGCAGCATCCGGGAAGAGAATAACGGATCTTCGATCTGTTCTGTTGTAGAAAACGTGCTCATTTATTTCCAACAAAACGATAGCCGGTGCCGACGACGGTCTCGATGCAGCTGGCACACACACCGAGTTTTTGCCGCAGGCGGCGAATGTGAACATCCAGCGTTCGCGTGTCGCCAAAGTGATCGTATCCCCACACGTCATCGAGCAGTTTTTGACGAATGGTGACCCTGTTCGCGTTTTTTGCGAGTGCGGCGAGCAACGCATATTCTTTTCGTGTCAGTTTCACCTCTTCGCCGCAGCAGACGACGCGCCTCTCGTCGAAGCGGATCACGAGTTTTTCATCTTGGTAGGTCGAAACTGTGTCCTCGCTTGCGCGGCGCAAAACCGCCCGAACCCGTGCCAGCAGTTCTTTGACCGAAAACGGCTTCGTCATATAGTCGTCGGCCCCTAGTTCGAGCCCTAATATTTTGTCGGATTCCGATGCCTTTGCAGTTAAAATAATGATCGGGGTTTTTTCCGTAGCGGGTTCGCGTCTTAGCCGGCGGCAAAGCTCCATGCCGCTCATTCCGGGCAGCATCAAATCCAGAACGATTAGGGCCGGCGGCCCTTTACCCTCGAGCGCCAGCCGAAAACCCTGTTCCCCGCTTTGGGCGATTTCGGTACGAAAGCCTTCGCGTTTGAGATTATAACTCAGGCTCTCGGCGATGTCCGGGTCGTCTTCGATGATCAAAATGCGTCCCGTCATAAGCAAAAAAATAAAGAAAGGATCAAACGCCGACGAGTTTTTCGATAAGCAGGATCACGCCATAAGAAAGAGCGGCGATGGCCGCGGCGGCTGGAATCGTGAGAACCCATGCCCAAAGGATACGACCCGCAACGCCCCATTTTACAGCGGAGAAGCGTTTAGCCGAGCCGACGCCGACGATTGCCCCCGTAATAGTGTGGGTTGTCGAGACTGGAATTCCGGCAAAGGTGTTGGCAAAGAGCGTTATCGCCCCCGCAGTCTCGGCACAAAATCCGCCGACGGGTTGAAGCTTGACTATCTTTGTTCCCATCGTCTTGATGATGCGCCAACCGCCCGATAGTGTGCCCAGACCAATCGCCGTGTGGGCAATAAGGACGACCCAAAGTGGGATCTCCGGCAGCTTGCCATCGACGGTCCTTTGAAGATAGCCGCCGGAAACCAGGACAATCGTGATAATGCCCATTGTTTTCTGAGCGTCATTTCCGCCATGCCCTAACGAGAACGCCGCAGCCGAAAAAAGCTGTCCGACGCGGAAAACACGATCAACCTTGCTGACCGACACGCGATGAAATATCCAGTACACCGACACCATTAAAACGAAACCAAGCGTGGCTCCGATCAGCGGAGAAAGAACGATAAACGAAAGTGTTTTGATCCAGCCCTCGGCTATCAACACGGTCTGCGCACCCGAAAACCCGAAATGATAGATGTATGACGTCATCGCCGAACCGGCGTAGGCACCGACGAGTGCATGTGAGCTCGATGTGGGCAGTCCGAGATACCACGTGATCAGATTCCAAATGACGGCGCCTAGCACCCCGCCAAGCAAAACATAAAGCTGGTCACCCGGCGGGATAATTGCAATCCTGACCATATCGCCGCCGATCGTTTTTGCGACCGCGGTCCCGAAAACCAAAAATGCCGCAAAGTTAAAAAAAGCTGCCCATGCCACGGCCACACCCGGCGAGAGCACCCGCGTCGCAACAACCGTCGCTATCGAATTCGCGGCATCGTGAAATCCGTTTACATAATCGAACGCGAGCGCGACGATGATGATAAATATCACTAACCAAAGAGAAACTGTTTGTGCATCCATATGTGCGGTGGTCAGTTATCAGTAGTCAGTAGTCAGTTGTCAGTGGCCGGAAATATCCGCTTCTGAAAACTGACAACAGACAACCGACAACTGTCTAGTTATGTTTCAGGACAATACTTTCGATAATATTGCCGACGCTCTCGCAGCGGTCGGTGCCGTTTTCGAGAATTTCGTACAGCTCTTTCCACTTAATGATCTGTACCGCATCCGTCACGTTTTTGAATAGATTTGCCATCGCCCGGAAATATACCTCATCGGCGTCGTTTTCGAGTCGCTGAATGTCGAGTAAGTGCTGCTCCATCCCTTTCGCCGATTTGAGGTGCGAAACGGCCCCGTGTATCTCATCCGCAAGCTTTTGCATGATCACCGCAAGTTGCTGGGCAAACTCGTCGGATTCATGGATGTTGTACATCACGACGGCCCGTGCCGCGGCGTCGATATAATCGCAAATGTCGTCGAGGGCAACAGAAAGCGTGTAGATGTCTTCGCGGTCAAACGGCGTAATGAACGATTTATTGAGTTTTGTCGTAATGTTGTGCGTGATCTCATCGCACTCATGCTCGACGCTTTTGATCTTTTTCGAGAGCATGTCAAAATTCTCGTCCGGCCCCTGCATTAACTCGACGAGAAGCGCGGCTGCCTCTTGGATTTTCGCGGTCATCTGAGAAAATAACTCGAAATACTGATCTTCTTTCGGTAAAAAGCTAAACGCCATTTTTCGATGTCTCCGGTACTAAATTTTGAATTTAAAACTAAATATATTAGAACGCTCAGCGGATGTCCATTTGGTTCTAATCACTCGCGCTGTGTTTAATAAATACCGCTTCGGAAAGGTAAACATTCAGTTCGCAAATATCTTTTACATAGTCGCCGATGCGCTCGATATGTTTCGCGACAAACAAAAGCCGCGCAGCACCGTTAGCTGCTGCCGGATTTTTCACCATCGTTTCGATCAACCCGTCGAAAACACGGCCATAACATTTATCGAGCGTCAGATCGCGGGCAATTATCTCTCGTGAGGCCGCCGCGTCCTCAGACGTAAATGCGTTTAGTGCTTCACGAAGCATCTCGGCGGCAATCTCGGCCATGATCGAAAAATCAATATAACTGTCGATCTGCGGCTCGTTATTAAGAATGATCGCCGCGCCGGCGATGCTCGACGCGTGATCGGCGATGCGTTCAAGGATGGGTGTGATCTTAGCGACCGAAACGACGAGGCGCAGATCGTGCTCCGTCGGTCTCTGTGAGGCTAAAATGTCTATGCTTAGCCGGTCGATCTCGAGCTCCATCTGATCGATCTGTTCATCATCCTCGCAAACGCTTTTGGCGAGATCGGTGTCACGCTCGGTCAGCGAACGGACAGCGCGATGTACCGCCTCCTCGGTCTTGCCGCCGAGAAGCAGGACACGGTCACGAAGCAGGTCGAGCTGGGCTATTTTTTCGCTTTGTTCCATAGTGTCAGCGGCCACCGGGCCGGGATGTTCCGGATATCGCTCGAACGCTATGTGATGCATGAGGTCGCTCATAAAGTGCTTGCTCGATTATAGTTCAGAGCTGGTGCCGGAAAGGTTACATTATACTTAACTTTTTGATGCGGCCCGGGAAGCGGGCAATGATTTGTAACATCTTGTTAACATTTTGATAATGCCCGACGATGCGCTTTTAGGCGAACCCGCCGATTTGGGCTTTCATCCTAATGCCTGATAGCGGACACGGCGTTGAAATGAGCCGCGATTCGCATTAGAATCTCAGAGACGAGGTCGGAGGATATATGAATAAACGACTTTTTGGCAAACGAATCGCGGTGGCGGCGATGGCTATGACGATGTGGATCCTGCCTTTCGCGGCAATGGCGCAGACCCGCATAACGGCACCAAAAAATAAATATAAGGTGCAGGATGACGTTAAGCTCGGCAATCAGGCTGCGGCTGAGGTTGAAAAGCAGTTTCCGCTCATTAACGACTCGGACGCCGCATCATATATCGAACGCGTCGGACGCCGTCTCGTGGGATCGATCCCGCCGGAACTTAGACAGTCGCAGTTCAATTACCGCTTTAAATGGGTAAATGCCAGCGACCTTAATGCTTTCGCCCTGCCCGGCGGCCCAATGTACATCAATCGCGGAATGATCGAGGCGGCCAGAAACGAGGGCGAACTGGCGGGCGTCATGGCCCACGAAATGAGCCACGTCGCTCT
>JBDSCV010000231.1:0-4216 GCA_039920905.1 Pyrinomonadaceae bacterium | reverse complement strand
GTTGTCGTCGGTGATGCCGAGAGCCCGTAGATAAAAGCTGCCGGCGTCGATCTGAACCTTTTTTTCGCGGTCGTGTTCGAGCGGCGGCGGTGTCTTAAATGTTGGTTTTGCAATATTCAGCCGCGATTTACCTTTTTTTCCGAGGTCAATCTGATAGTCGTTTTCGGTGGTAAAAAGATGGCCGCTGTTGAAACCGCTGTCGAGGGCTTCGCCGATTAGACCCAAGCCGGTGTCGAAATCAAAATTCTTGGCCGTGTCCCGCGTGTCGCCGCGATATAGAAAGAAAAGCCGCGTGCCTTTTTTTGTGGTCACCAGCCGCACAAGTATCTTTTGCAGATGCTCGTCCGCGCCTTTATAATTGCCGAGTGTCATCTTTACAAACGTGCCGTTTTTTAAGCTCACGGCAAGTGCGTCTATAAACTTATCTAAATTCTCTGTCATGCAACCTCAAGAATATTTAGCCACGAATTACACGAATAACACGAATCAGAAATGTGCTAAATTCGTGCTATTCGTGTAATTTGCGGCAAAAACCAATATGAAGAATCTATTTCACCTTGCATTTCCTGTTCATGATCTAGACGCTGCGCGTGCGTTTTATGGCGGCGTGCTCGAATGCGAAGAAGGGCGCAGTTCAGAGTGCTGGATCGATTTTAACCTCTACGGGCATCAGATCGTGACCCATCTTGCACCGGAATCCGCTGGCGTTAAGGCGACAAATAATGTGGACGCCGACCATGTACCGGTACCGCATTTTGGCATTGTTTTGCCGACGGACGATTGGCAAGTGTTGGCCGACAAACTCACCGCGAAAGGCGTGAAATTTGTAATTGAGCCAAAGATACGCTTCGCCGGCGAGGTCGGCGAACAAGCGACGATGTTCTTTCTCGATCCGAGCGGCAATGCCCTGGAATTTAAGGGCTTTGCGGATTTTTCGAATGTGTTTGCAAAGTAGGAATATTCACCATAAAGGCACAGAGAACAGGGAGAAAAGAAAATTTAGCTACAGATGGACTCCAGAGAGGCACTAATATGAAAACTGATTGTTGCTATGTATTTGGTCTTTTTAAAAACTCAGTGTCCTCTGTGTCTCTGTGGTGAATATTCTTAATGAAGAGTGCTGAAATCGTTATTATCGGCAGCGGCGTGGTCGGGGCGTCGGTTGCATTTCATCTGACGGAGCGCGGCTGCCGTGATGTGCTGATACTCGAACGTGAGAGTTTGTTGGGGCAAGGTTCAACCGGAAAAGCGACGGGAGGCGTCCGAGCTCAATTTGAAACCGAGATCAATATAAAACTCTCGCTTTATTCGCTCGATTTTTTTCGGGATTGGGATCTGGACTGCGGCTATGATCCGAGCGGGTATCTATTTCTCGCGACTGACTCTGAGCAGCTCGAATATCTCAAACAAAACTCACAGAAACAAAGATCGCTCGGCTATAGAGAGGTCGAAATCCTTGATACTCAGACTATAGCGACGATGATTCCGGGCCTGAATTGCGCCGATGTTACGGGCGGAAGCTTTGGTTCGCGAGACGGGTTTATTGATCCGCTGGCCGTTCTAAAGGGATTTTCCTCGCGGGCGATTGCCAATGGTGCGAGACTCGAAACGTCGTCGAAGGTCCAGTCGATGCGTGTTGACAGCGGGCATGTGAAAGCAGTGGAAACCTCTCGCGGAAAGATAGAATGTGAAAATGTTGTGATCTGTTCGGGTGCCTGGGCCCGCGAGGTAGCCGCGACAGCCGGGATCGATCTGGCCGTCGAACCGCTACGACGGCAGATCGTTTGGTCTCGGACGAATAGACCGGTGCCGCCGGGTCTCCCGATGGTAATAGATATGGCAGACGGCTTTCATTTTCGTCCGGCGCAAAACTCAAATGACGAATTTCTATTTGCGTACCCAGACAAAAAAGAGAGCACAAGTTTCTCGACGAATTTTGACGATTCGTTTATCGAGAAGGTTTATGAAAAGGCTCGGCACCGCGCTCCGTTTTTGGCTGACAGCATTGTCATTCGCGAAAAATGCCGCGCCGGATTATACGAAAATACGCCGGACCATCACGCGATCTTAGGCGGCTGCGAGGTCGAGGGTTTGTATTTTGCAAACGGCTTTTCGGGCCACGGCGTGATGCATTCGCCAGCGACGGGTAGGGCGTTGGCGGAGATAATTTTAGACGGCGAGGCAAGTTTTATGGACGTTTCGTGCCTCCACATTGACCGCTTTGCCAAAGACGAATTGCTGCACGAAACGGCATTTATTTGATCTTTCACCGCAGAGACGCTGAGTCGCGGAGAAAACAAATTTATTTTATGTTTGCTTTTTGTCATTCTTGACTCTGCGTCTCAGCGTCTCTGCGATAAATTCTTAGTATGACCACCGCACTTGTTCACCATCCGATCTATCAAAAGCACGACACAGGCTCCGGGCATCCGGAGACGCCGATGCGGTATCAGGTGGTGATGGACGCGCTCCGCGAGGACGAAAACTTTTGGAATTCGCTGACCGAGATCACACCCGAAAAAGCGTCAAAGGGGCTTATGTTGGCGGCCCATTCGGCGCAGCATTATAAGCGGGTCGAGGGAGCGGTCGAGCATGGAGTTGACCGGCTCGATGCGGACACCATGATCTCGATGCAGTCGTTCGATGCCTCATTATTTGCCGCTGGCGGTGCGGTCGCAGGTGTTGATGCGGTAATGCAGGGCGGGGCGAAAAACGCATTTGTTGTCGTGCGTCCACCCGGACATCACGCGACGGGTGAAAATGCGATGGGCTTTTGCCTTTTTAATAACGTCGCCGTCGCCGCCAAATATGCGCAAAATCATTACAAAGATGTCGAACGTATAGCGGTCGTCGACTGGGACGTCCATCACGGCAACGGGACGCAGGGCATCTTTTATGATGACCCGAGCGTGTATTTTTTCTCGATGCACCAATATCCATGGTATCCGGGCTCCGGTGCACGCGGCGAAACAGGATTCGGCCGCGGCTTGGGAGCCACGATGAATGTGCCGGTCAAAGCGAATACGCGCTCCCAAGAGCAGACGCGTATGTTCGAAGGGGCGCTTGAGGATATTTCCAAAAACTTTCAGCCCGATCTGATCTTTATTTCGGCCGGTTTTGACGCCCATCTGACCGATCCGCTGGGACAATTAAAGCTCGAAGACGCTGACTTTATCTCCATGACCCGGACGCTGAAACAATGGGCGGACGACGTATGCGGCGGCCGTATAGTATCGTGTCTCGAAGGCGGCTACAATCTCGAAACACTCGGTGAAACTGTCAAAAATCACGTTGTCGAATTAAGCCGCTGAACACTCTTGTGCTAAAATTCCTCACATAGCCAAAACCCACACGCCCCCACACGCTCGAGGAGGAACACTATGCCTGATGTCGAAATCTCGTGTATTCAATGCCGGGACAACTTTATTTTTAGCGAAAAGGATCAGGAGACCTTTTACCAGCGGAATATGATGGCTCCGCAGAGGTGTCCAAAATGCCGTTCGAAAAAAGCTGCATTGCGAGACGATGCTCCGACGCGGTTTGAGATAGTTTGCGACAATTGCGGCAGACATGACACGGTGCCGTTCCAGCCCAAGGTCGGGCGTTCGGTGCTGTGCAAAGACTGTCATCAGGCAAGCCAATCGCGGGCGAGACACGCCTAAAAAAATATGAGTTTTGAAACAGTTATTTATTCACTCGAAAACGGCGTGGCGACGGTGACGATGAACCGTCCTGATGCTCTGAATGCGTTATCGCTCCAATTGACACTTGATCTGGCGGCGGCGATCCGGCAGGCGGTAAGTGACGATGCTCGAGCGGTAATCCTTACCGGCAATGGCCGTGCTTTTTGCTCTGGCGGAGACTTGCGTGAGATGCAATCGATGTGGGAAAAGGAAGGCCGGATCGAGGCGTTTCTTGAGGATCCGCTCGCCGCGCTGCATGATGTAATTTTGCTGATTCGCGAGACGCCGATCCCGTTTATCGCTGCTGTTAATGGCGTGTGCGCGGGTGCAGGGACTAATTTTGCATTGGCATGCGATGTTGTTTTTGCAGGCGACGATGCTGTGTTCCGCGAGGCCTTCGTCCGAATCGGCCTTTCGCCCGATTGCGGCGGAACGTTTTTCCTGCCGCGTGCGGTCGGCGAGAAGATTGCGGCCGAATTATTTATGACGGGTGACGCCGTCAATGCACAGCGTGCCGTAGATATTGGAATGAT
>JBDSCV010000230.1:0-5339 GCA_039920905.1 Pyrinomonadaceae bacterium | reverse complement strand
ATGTGCGCGAGCGATACGCCAAACACGTAAAAACGATATTTCAGGCTGGAGATAAGCAATCGGATAATTTCAAGACGATTCTGGGCTACCCGGTCGAGATCGTGCCGCAAAACAATCCGTACAGCCTGAAAACAGGCGGTACACTGTCAATTCTCTGTCTCAAAGACGGCAAGCCGCTGGCGAATCAGGTTGTATTGACCGGCCGCGAGGACGGCTCGGGCAAACTTATTGTCGGTGCGAGCGTTAGAACCGACAAAAAAGGATTTGCCAAAATGAAAATCGACGGTTCCGGTAAGTGGTATGCCAAATTCATCAATATGACACGCCTCAACGACCCAAAGCTAAACTACGAGTCAAAATGGGCGACTCTGACTTTTGGGATCCGATAAATCCTTAATGGTCAGCAAATCGGCGACAATTCTAATTGCAGACGATGACGATAGCCTTCGCCGCGTCCTGGAATTTCAACTCCAAGATGCCGGATATGTAGTAATGACTGCCGAAAACGGCGAGCGAGCCCTAGACATCTATTCCGATGAAGTTATCGATTGCCTAATCACGGATTGGCGAATGCCTCACATGTCGGGGGCGGAACTACTTCGGCGTGTTACTGCGATCAACAGCGAAACCCCGGTAATCGTGATAACGGCTTTTGGCGATGTCGAAACCGCGGTCGAGGCGATGCGGGGCGGGGCTTTCGATTTCATCACAAAGCCATTCAACCGTGATGCGATATTGTTGACGGTAGAAAAGGCGCTCAAATTCGAGGCCGCCGTGGCCGACAACCGCCGTTTGCGGCGGCTCGTTCACAACGAGGCGCGCTTAGAAAACATAGTCGGCTCATCCGCAAAGATGCGCGCCGTTTACGACAGAGTGGAGCGGGTTACAAAAACGGACGTCACCGTTCTTATCGAGGGCGAGTCGGGCACGGGAAAGGAACTGGTAGCTAAGGCGATTCACTTTGCGGGCGGGCGCAAGGACCGGCCTTTTGTCGTGATCAATTGTGCCGCAATTCCTGAGACATTGATCGAGGCAGAGCTGTTCGGTTATAAAAAGGGAGCGTTCACGGGAGCCGAATTCGAGTCAAAAGGAAAGTTCGAGGAAGCAAACGGAGGAACACTTTTTCTTGATGAGATCAGCGCAATGCCACTGCAACTTCAAGGGCGGCTTTTGCGAGTTCTGCAGGAGCAGGAAGTTATTCGTCTGGGAGAAAACAAGCCTCGGAAGATCGATATACGCATAATTGCGGCGGCCAATGAAAATCTCCGCGACCTCATAAGAGAGAATAATTTTCGGGAAGATCTCTACTACCGTCTGGCTGTTATCCCTATCCATCTGGCTCC
This sequence comes from Pyrinomonadaceae bacterium, assembly GCA_039920905.1. Taxonomy (GTDB): domain Bacteria; phylum Acidobacteriota; class Blastocatellia; order Pyrinomonadales; family Pyrinomonadaceae; genus OLB17. The sequence goes on along the minus strand of JBDSCV010000230.1, from coordinate 3,996 downwards.
GCTGCGAGAGCGGCGCGACGATGTGCCTCTTCTCGTAGAGCATTTCTTGAAAAAATCGGCCACAAAGCACGGGATTCAGCCGCCAAGAATAGACCGGGACGTTTTCGGTCTTTTTTTCAATTACTCATGGCCCGGCAACGTACGAGAGCTTGAGAATACAATTGAAAGGCTTGTGGTTTTATCGGAAGGCGAAACTGCCTCTGTCGACGATCTTCCGGAAAACATAAAAGACCTTCACACCGGAACAACACCGAGTCTTTGGTTTTCGCTGCCGGATGATCCGATAGACCTGGAAAACGTTGAACGCGAGATAATTCGGGCAGCATTGATCCGTTTCGATGGCAACCAATCACAAGCCGCACGGTATTTGAGCATTACTCGAAGCGCGTTGATCTATCGGATGCAAAAATATGGAGTCGAGTAAAACCATCCCAAAAAAGGAAGGGCCAGCTGACCCCGCCGAGCCATTCTTCTTTTTTTCGTCGCCCCTCGGGCGCATTGTCATTTCGATCGTAATAGCTGTTTCTATCATACTTGTTACGATACTGCACTTTTTCACACCGCTTGACCAGATCGTATGGCATGAGATTTACCAGCGGCTTTATTACATTCCGATCATCTCAGCCGCACTGCTTTTCGGGCTTCGAGGCGGCCTCACCGCCTCCCTGTTTGCGACCCTTGTTTATTTTCCGCATATTTATCTTCATTGGCAGCATTCGCATTTCGACTATTCGATAAATCAATATGCAGAGACTGTGATCTTCAATCTTGTCGGTGTAACGATGGGAATACTTGGCGACCGTCTGAAGCGAGCACGAGAGCGGGCCGAGCGAAACGCGGAACAGCGGCGCCAGGCATACGTAAAACTGCAGGAGACATTTGAACAGCTGCTGCAAGCTGAAAAACTCGCGGCTCTCGGGGAACTTGCCGCAGGGATCGTCCATGAGGTTCGTAATCCGTTAGCGTCAATCAAAGGAGCGGTTGAAATATTAGAAGATGAAATCGATTCTGCGAGCCCTAGACGCGAGTTTTCTGCATTAGCAAAAAAGGAAGTTGACAGGCTCGATAAGCTGGTCGGTGAGTTTCTGCGTTTTGCACGCCCTGCGGCGCTTTCGGTTGCTCCAAACGATCTCAACGAAATTGTCGTTTCGGTCATCTCGCTGATCGAAAATCAGGCCTCCTTACAATCGGTGATGATAAAAAGGGAGTTGCAAGAGAGCTTACCCGGCGTCTTAATTGATGCCGAGCAGATAAAGCAGGTACTGCTAAATGTTGCTATAAATGCTTTACAGGCGATGCCGAATGGTGGGCTGCTTACGTTTAGATCCTTTGATAAAGGGATTTCCTGCATTGTTGAGGTCCAAGACACGGGCGGCGGTATTGATGAGAAGGTATTGCCGAAAATCTTTGATCCCTTTATCACTACAAAAGAAAAGGGTGTTGGGCTCGGACTTTCGATTGCTCACAAGATCGTTACACAACACAACGCAAAACTGCTTGTCACAAGTACACAAGGCAAGACGATTTTCTCGCTACAGATTCCAAACTGACGGATCCGAAAAATCTAAAAAAATATTTTTTCAAAACCACTTTGCTTCATTCATATTGAATTTAGGCCTGGATCAGCTCATTGGGAGCTTGGAAGAAACTCCATAGGTTGGGGAATCTCGCGTTCCTGTGCACTGTCAAGCCGTTTTACCGCTTCAAGCATGAGTTCCGCATCTGTAACGGCGTAAATATTGGTAATGCTCATATCTGAATGGGCAAAAAGGTTCTGAACGATGAGTGGATTCGTGTTCCGGCGGATTAACTCGCTCGCGTAGTAACTTCGCAGATCGTGGAAGTGATAATTCTCCTCGCGTGTGCCTTCGCGCCTATTAATTCCGGCATTTCGAAGAGCGGTCTGCCATCGCTTTCGGAAGTCTCTGACCGGAAAGGGCAGATGTTCATCTTCGATCATCGCTTTTAGCACCTCGGTCGCGGTTGCATTGATGGGGACAAGGCGAGGCGGCCTTCCTTTTGATCCGATCACCAGAATCTGTTCGTGCTCAAAGTCGATAACATCTTCGGTAATGGCCATTAGCTGGCCGCGGCGCAGAGGAAGATTGACTGCCAGAACGATGAGCCTATAGAGCAACAAAGTGCCTTTCTCCAGTTCTCTCCACAGATCTTCCTTTTGTTTTTCATTCAGCAGTCGTCTTCCGGGCGGTGGTTCAGGCAAAGCCTTCACATACTGCATCGGATTTCGGTCGAGAATTCCCTCTTCGCACTCCAAGCTGAATATCTTTGAAAGGGTGGACATTATCCGGTTGATCGATGCAGGTGAAAGCTCGCTTTCCTTTTTACGTTTGTTCTTTCGATTCTGGAGTTTAGATCGGCAGTCCCTGCAATCCGGCGGAGTTATGCTCGTCAAGGTCTGCCTTTTGAAGCGCCCCAACAGGAGACGTATGTAAAGGGTCTTTGCTCCTTTGTTCACGTTATTCTGTTCAACGTAGGGTCGATACTTCGCTTCTATGAACAGTGCCAATGTAGTGGTCGTATCGGTAAGGCTATAATTATGATCGAAAGCTGCTTTGATGATCTGCCTTTCGGCCGCCTCAGCTTCCCGTCTTGTATGAGCTTCAGGGATCGCCTGATGAATCACCTTTCCATTGAGGCGCTTGTATGTCCACCAACGAGCTCTCGCAAACGCAGGATGAACCATGTTATGAGCTCACCCTTATATCTCTTAAATACGGATATAACGTAGAGGTTTTTTGAGCAAAATCTTATGACTATCCGTCGAACGACAGCCGTGGTTCGACACTCTCCAGCCTGCCTTCAGCAAGTTCTATTCCGTTAGTTGTCAGCCGCTTATTTGTGGCTTTTGGTGTGTTTTACGGGAGGAAGTGGACGGCCTACGCACCGGGTGGCACAGATTTGAGCCAAGAGGTCATTACCGTCGAATGGGACTCAAGGTGGTGGCGGAATGGTTGCAGGATGGATGCAGTTTTGTAAATGAAAAAGTTCAACAAATCGTTGTCCGGCAATGGTTTAGGCCATAGCCCTTTCGCGACGGGAGCAAATCAACAAAAAAGGGCTTCCGAATTTCTTCGAAAGCCCCATGTTTATTGGTCGGGACGGCGAGATTTGAACTCACGACCTCTCGCACCCCAACCAATCTGTGGGCTATTCAAAGCTTCTCAAAATCGCTCAAAACGCCGTAGACATTGCTATTTGCATGTCAGTAACAACATCTGAGAGGGTATGCGTCAGTAAAACTGCAACCATCTTGCAACCAACTTACCGAGATATTTGACTTTCGAATAATAATAAAATGTCCGTTGCGAGGAGTGCAAAATAACACATTTTGATCTGACTTGAACTCTAACTATCGGTGTTTCGTGACATTCCTTAGAAACAAATGTTACAAAAAACAAAAGAAGCTGAAGTTGTGTGGCCTGTTAACAACCGATCGCACAAGGCACACACGATTTCCCTCATGTATGCGGAGTGACTGTCCATACGTTTTTATAGCAATCATCTTCAGGCTGTTGGTGTAATGCGACATTTCCTGTTGGCAAATGTCGCATTACACCGCATTCCTATAACATGGAAGACTTTGGGCATCGGGCCATCTAGTAGCATACAGCGCTAATCAAGACGCACATATCTTGGCGTTCGCTTGGTTAGAAGCCGTACCCGAGAAACCACTTTTGCTCGGCCCTGAGTTGCTGCATTAGCCCTAAACAATAGCCAAACTTCTTTGTTCAAGCGCCGTAGCGGCCGGAAAAAGGATGTTGTTTTCGAGATGGATGTGCCGGTGAAGGTCCTTTTCAAGATCCTGTAAACCCGCGTACAATGCGGTGTAGCTTGGGCACGCTCCATCGGGCAGACTGTAATCATTCGAAATTTCCCGCATTATTCTCAACCGCTCGCCGTCCTGTTCGTGATCCGCCATCATCATTCGAATCGGGTTCTCCACGGTTCCGAAATGTGATGCCGGCAATGACACTT
>JBDSCV010000229.1:0-8083 GCA_039920905.1 Pyrinomonadaceae bacterium | reverse complement strand
CGATCTATATGTAACTGAGCGATGGCATAATCAAGCGGCTTTCTGGATCCCATACCTCGAAAGTTTTAAGTAGAGTCCGCGGCGGGTTAGGCCTAGTTCGTTTGCGACGCGTGAGATGTTGCAGTTGTGGCGGGCGAGGGCACCTTTTATTAGGTGCATTTCTAGTTTGGAGACGGCGGATTCGAGGGTGCCGCCTGACTGGATGTTGGTGAATGGCGAAAACGTGCCGTCGTACGTTGCGATGGGTTTTACTTTAGAGTCCAGGTCGAAAGGCGTCAGTGGTTTTGCGCTGCGTTTTAGTTCCGGCGAGAGATGGTCCGGTGTTATTACCTCGTTATCGACGGCGCGGGCGACGACCCGCTGTATCTCGTTGCAGAGCTGGCGGACATTTCCTTCCCAGTTGCAGACCATCAGCATATCGACCGTCTGCGGCGTGATCGAGAGGTTGTGTTTGTCGAAACGCGACGAATAATAATTGACGTAATATTGCACGATCGGCGGGATCTCGGAACGCCGTTCCCGCAGAGGCGGTACCCTTAGGCGAATAACATTTAGCCGGTAATACAGATCTCTCGGCTTCGTCTAGCTCAGTTCCCTGAAGCAAAATAGTCAGTTGAATACTAAGTAAACAGCGCAACTGAAATTTATCAAAAAAAGACTCACGTCTATAATTTTCTTTCGTAGGTACTGAAGCAGGTTGAAATGGATTCAAGGTATCCTGCCGCGCGTAGATGGTGGTTTGGTTTGATTGCCGGAGAGCGGCAGTTAGAAAATAGCCAGATGCGAAACTTCTGGAAGTCGACATCTGGTCTCGTGCTGAAGACGCACATAGGCCGTCATCGCCGCATCTTCAATGCGGATCGGCCGTTTCCCGTTACCTCATCGCGCAGCTTTTGACCGACGCTCTTAACGATGATGTCTATATTTTGGGGCGGTCTGAAAAGTCTATAAAATCTCAGCGATCTCTGCGTCCATCTCAGCGGCCTCTGCGTTAAAATTCTGTTGAACGCAGAGATTTACGCAGAGTTCGCTGAGTTTCCCAATTCCCGTTTTTTACGAAATACACGTAGAGATCGTCACTCTATCGACTTTTCAGACAACCTCTTTTTTGTGCTCGAGGTCTTTGTTGCAGGTTGAGTGGGACGTGCGATACAATCACTCAAAGAAAGATCAAATTATTTTTTTCGAGAAATGACCGGCGTTTAGTAGTTTATTTGTTTAGTTTTGCGATCGCGGCTCAGGCGATCGACAATCTCAAAAGTAATGCCGGGAAAGGATGTAAACACAATGAAAATCTCGCCCAAGGTTTGGAAAAATGGTGAGTTTATTGATTGGGACGATGCGCGGATCCATGTAATGTCGCACGTAGTCAATTACGGCTCGAGCGTATTCGAAGGCATTCGCTGTTACGAGACGAGCAAAGGGTCGGCGATTTTCCGGCTTACCGAGCATATGCAGCGGCTTGTAAATTCCGCAAAAATTTACAGGATGGATTCAGAGTTCAAACGTGATCAATTTTGTGATGCGGCGGTTGAGCTAGTTAAGAACAGCGGTTTAGATTCCTGTTATCTTCGCCCGATAATTTTTCGCGGCCTTGACGAAAACGATCCTGCATTCGGTGTCAACCCGCTTAAGAATCCAATAGATTCATACATTGCTGCCTGGCAATGGGGCAAGTATCTCGGCGAAGAAGCTCTGGAAACCGGCATTGATGTTTGCGTTTCGAGCTGGACAAGGATCACGTCCAATTCCATGCCATCAATGGCGAAGGCTGGTGCGAATTACATGAATTCGCAGCTTATCAAGATGGAGGCACTACTCGGCGGCTTTTCCGAAGGCATCGCACTCGACGATCGCGGCTACGTCTCAGAAGGCTCGGGCGAAAATATCTTTTTGGTCAATGGCGGAAAGCTCATCACGCCGCCCCTCGGCGCGTCGATCCTGCCGGGCATCACCCGCGACTCGGTTGTTCAGATCGCGCGTGAACTCGGAATTGAGGTCTTTGAGACCACCATTCAGCGTGCAGCGCTCTACCTCGCCGACGAAGTGTTTTTCACCGGCACTGCCGCTGAGATTACACCGATTCGGTCGGTTGACCGGATTACTGTGGGCGAAGGCAAACGCGGCCCGGTGACAAAGCAACTTCAGGACGAATTCTTTAAAATAATCGACGCAACACGGCCTGCCCCGTTTGGTGCCGAATGGTTGACGTTCATCAACGCCAAAAGTGAAAAAAAAACAGCCGGGGCCTGAATAGCTAACATCTTTTGTAATAGTTAAGCACGAAATAGCCATCGACTATTTCGTGTTTTTTCTTTAATGGCAACTCATGGCCGAATCATTTTATAAGCGATCGATTCTGGAGATCACTGTTTTCGGATGCGGATCTCTCGTTATGATCTTTGAGATCATCGGTTCGCGTATTCTATCTCCATTTATCGGCACCTCGACCTACGTTTGGACGAGTCTGATCGGCGTCATTCTGGCCAGTCTCAGCCTCGGTTACTGGCTCGGCGGACGAATTGCTGACCGGCATCCAAGTGTAAAAGTGCTCGCCTCCGTTATTTTTGCCGCCGGAGGCCTCATTTCTGTGACGGTGTTAGTTAAGGATATCTCGCTGTCGATAATCGCTGGCGCCGCGGTAGGCCTTGAACTAAAAGCATTGATCGCCACCTTGCTGCTATTCGCACCGGCGAGCATTTGTCTTGGTATTGTTACGCCGTTTGCGGTTCGGCTCAAAATGACATCGGTCGAGACTACCGGACGGACGGTGGGTCGTCTTTATGCAATATCAACTGTTGGCAGTATAGTCGGAACTTTTTTCGCCGGCTTCTTTCTGATACCGTTTATCGGCAGCGTCCGAACGCTCTACCTAATAGCCGCATCTCTGATAATTCTGTCGATCTCTCTATTTCCGCTCGCCGTCACCAAACTGAATATTGCGGCAGTTATGCTCTTCGGTCTGGGTGTCGCCGCCAACGAGGCAAATATCTATCTCCTCCAACAAAGAGGCGACGTTCACGATTTTGACACCGAATACAGCCGGGTGCGGGTGTTCAAGACAAGAGACGCCGGTTCCGGAAAAGAGATTCGAGCTATAGCCACCGATCCATACTTTGTTCAATCGGCAATGTTTCTCGAAAGCGATGATCTTGTTTTTGATTACGGCCGCTATTACCACCTGATCCGGCATTTCAAACCGGGCTTTGAAAAAACCCTGATCATCGGCGGCGCCGGGTATACTTTTCCCAAAGAGTATTTGCGGGTTTACGAGAACGCCAGGATCGACGTGGTCGAGATCGACCCAGGGATGACAAGCATCGCACGCGACTATTTCCGGCTGACGAACGATCCGCGAATGAACATTATCCACGAGGATGGCCGGATGTTCATCAATCGTGCCGATTCGAAAATGTATGACGCAGTGCTGATGGATGCATTCGGATCGCTTTTTAGCGTACCCGCACACCTGACAACGCTCGAAGCCGTCTCCAACATTCACCGAATTCTAAAGGACGACGGCATAGTCATTTTCAACCTCGGCTCCGCCGTCACAGGCAAAGGCAGCCGATTCCTAAACGCCGAAGTACAGACATATAGACAGGTATTTCCGCACGTTTTACTATTTAAAGTGAATTCCGCCTACCCTGACGACAGCCTCCAAAATCTGATAATCGTGGCGCTAAAATCTCCCGATAAAAGCGACTCCCTCTCTGAAGATCCCATCATCGCTTCCCTTCTGACTCATCGGTACGAGCCGCAATCTGTCTCCCCGGAACCGGTATTAACCGACGACCTCGCCCCCGTCGAATACTACAATTCCCTCGCCCAAAACCTCTTCCTGGCGAATCGGTAAAAAGCCGCTTCGTCACATTCACAGCGTCACCTCTTCGATCCGGATCTTCCTTTACCCATCTCCCGATGCCGAACAGCCTCGAAAAATTATCTTAAAGAAATCGAAAAAAACCTTGACTTTTCCCAAACAATTAATTTATGATTCCCCGATCAAGCAGTAACGTTTCCATTTAGGTGGTTCAAGGAGTTCCCGCAGAACTCCCCAAACCTTGGCACTTAACCTTTTCGGCTTGAAACTGAGAAAATCCCAGGCATACAGCCTCCGATTCCCACAGTTTCCAAAGCTCAACCAAGCGGGTAGTTTTAAAGTTTTTAGGCGGTTCAGAGAGATTCAAGCGTTTCTCCTAACCCCCTAACCTTTTCAGCTTGAAAACCAGGTCATCTCAGGCTTATAACCTTCGATTCTCCGAGTTTCCAAAGCTTTTATTATCAGGCGGATGGAGGCTAACTTTACATGGCAAACGAACCATTACTAAAACTAACTCTGGTGGATGTTTACGGAAATCCATTAAATGAAAAGGTTTACATTATCCTGCGGCATCAAGGGTTGTTCGAGGTGGTGAAGGTCAATCGGCTGGTGAAAAGCTGGTTCCAGATCGCGGGTCTGAGAGGCTCTCCACAGGGACGATACAAGGTCGAGATCGATCCGCCGTCTTACCAGTACGTCTCGCAGTTTGTGAATATTGCATCGAGCGGCATTACTAATCTGGAAATCAAATTCCCGGTTGAACTGAAAAAGATTGCGTCCATAAACTTCCCTACTTACGCACAATTGTCAGCGGAACTCAGAACGCTGCTCGAAAATAGCGGTAACGTAAAGGGATTCGAGGGTCTCACTGGCAAAAACCTCTATGACGCCATCGGAAAAGATGACATCCGCCGAGCGGGGCTTCTGAACATCGCAGCGAAAACCCAAAACACCGTTTTAACCGGCGGCAAGACCGTTTTCTCGGCAATTACCGAACTGGTTGATATTCGTGGTGACCGGTTTTTCGCCATCGTCCCACAGCAGCTTCGCGATGACACAAAAAATAGCATGGCCACTGGTCTCTTCCACGACGCTCCGTCTTTGCTGCACCGCCCGCGGGACGGCTACGTTCACGCCGGCAGCTACAAAACCAAAGACCACTACGGCAATTTACAACTGACATTTTTTGCCGGCCAAGAAAATTGGGTCGCCGACATCGACATCGACGATGCAGCCGAAATAGAGCACATTTTTCAAGTAATCAATAATGCATTACCCGGACGAGACACGCACCCATACAACGTTCAAGAAAACCTAGTCGGCTACCAACACATCGACCCAGGGTATTCGTTCGAGGTTTGAATTATAGGAATGTTTCGAAATGCACCTTCGACAAGTGCTTTTTAGTTAAATAGGTCACGTTGCTAAGTTAAAGATCAGTTGCGGAGAAATCAAAATGTCAAAAATAAGGTTATTTTCTAAACTCGTTCCAATCTTTCTGATTGTGTCAATTTTTTTCACTGCCTGTGATGTTCCAGATATTTCGGAATTTACCACGCAGTCTGTGGAGATGACACGCGGCATTCGTCAGGGTGTGAAAGACACTGGCGACGTCTTGAAGACGGCTGCGGCGAACGATGGTTTATTTGAACCAGCGACCATTAAGGGGTTTCAGAAATACAGTAAAGAATACGACACGGTGATGAAGCCAACATTAGAAACGCTCGACTCGCTCGACTCTTATGTTGAGGCCTTAAATGCTCTCGCTCGAGCCAACAAGAAAAGTGCAGAAAATTCAAAAGCTCTAGTCGGAGCGTTCAATAATTTAGTTTCGTCGGCCTCGAAACTTGTCATCGCTCCGCAAGCCGCAGCGTTTGAAATCCCCGATATGGCGTTAAAGATTGGCACCGGCACTATCGCCGCCATCGAAAATTTTAGAACGGCGAAGAGTTTTAAAAATAGGGTCAATGCGGCTGCGGAAGTCGTCGAAGGCAGATACGACAAAACTGAAGAATTGGTGGGCGGCAAAAAGGTCGTTACGTATACAAAAATATGCACTGACGGCGAAAAAGAAGGGATTGAGAAAATCGGAAAACAATACGCAAAGGATTTAGCAGATAAAATTAAAGTATTCGAAGAAGGCGACGAGTATAAAGAACTTTTGGAGCAATACAAGTCGGAGAAGGACCCAAAAAAGAAAGAAGAGCAGAAGAAAAAAATAGGTTCCAAAGAAAAATCATTTAGAGATTCCCTTAAAGAGTTTTCTGATAAAACCGAAAAAGATGTCCAAAACGAGATCAATAAGCACGGCTGCGGCGTAATTGATTTGCTCACTTTTACAATGCAGGATTTGCGCCGGATTAATCAGGATGTTTCCAAACTAACCGAAATAAACTTTGTCAGCAAAAACCGGACCACCTTCGGTTTGTATCAAGGAATTGATACATATTACGAGCGCGTTCAAAACGAAATTAAGCATATTCTCAGATTCAAAACCCTGTTAAAGGATATTAGAGAACTAAATGTCGAGTTATCGAAGGCAGAGGCAGAGGCAGAGCCAAAGGCAGAGCAGAAGGAAATTGATAGTCTCAAAAAGAAGATTCTGAATCTCAAGAATACCGTGTGGCGCAGACTTAACGATATTTACAATCTCGACGGACAGGCTCAGACAGCTATCCTTGCGAAAGTCACTGAATGCGACGCTCCGGCCAAAGAAGGTCAGTCGTCGGCAACCACCTGTATTGGAATGACGAAGTACCTTACTTGTCCCGGCTGTGCCGATGACAAAATATTCGACGATCTCGTCAAAGCCATCGGGCCGAAAGAATTTAGTTTCGGAAGCGGGGTTATCGAAACGGCCCTCAACAACCGAGCGCTCGAACTGTTTGCTGAAAATCGGGGTTATCTGACCGAAAAAGAACGTATGCAGCCCGACTACGAACGCAGCAACGGTGAGTTGGATAAAATGCGGCAGAACCAGAAAAAACTAGACAAACTTTTGACGTCAAGTATAGCCGCTCTCAAAACGTGGTCAGCGACGCATGCCAATCTGCGCGAGACCGTCAATACGAAAAAGCCTCTTTCAGTGGCGGTGCTGGTAGCAAAGGTAAAAGATATTTGGGCGGTACTGGAACCGGCGGAAGCAAAGTAGATTTCGAGGAGGAAAAATTATGACAATAGATGAATTAAAAGATGAAGTTGAAGGGCTAAATTTGGATGGCGGCACTTCCCGTGCGTCTGATTACGTCAAGGCTTATAACCATTTTATCGACTTTTTAGAGCAATTCACTAACGGGCAACCGAGTAATGCAGACGAAGATGAACTAAAGGATACCCTAATAAAGTTTCGCCAAAAGCTACTAGCCGCTGACCTTGGGGAGTTTGCCAGAATGGAAATATGGGCAAAAAGACTTCATGAAGCGTTGGTCTTACAAGGCATTGGCGAAGTGATTCGGGCTATTGAATCTCGCAATGTTGCCGTGCCACAGTTGCTGGATAATTTGGGACAGGAAATCGAAAAGGGCAACGCTGATGCCGCACTTCTGACGCAAATCAAAGATGCAATTGAAAAAGGCACCAAAACGATTGACGAGTTAAAGACACTAGTTGATGCGTTGACGGCAACGGACGCGGATGTTAAATCCAGAATTCGCGCGCTAATTACCGCGGCGAGAAATATCAGTAACACTTTTATGCCGGACAAGGACGCTTAATTTAGTCCAAAAGCCGCTTTTTCTTGATGGATCGGCCGCAAAGAAATTAACTGTAATATCTGGGAATTTTACCGGCAGTTGAGAAGTTCGGCCGTCGAGAACAGTTTAGGCGAAATCTTCTGATGTGACGATTTATTCGAAGAGATAAAACAGTTTTTTTGAATTCCATTAAAAAAGGAGAATGGTAAATGCAAAACCCAACAAAGGGTGAGCCGATTACGCCCGAAAACCCGACAAATCCGCCCGCGAGTGAGGAGACACGATTCTTTGATTACATTGGATTTCCAGCTAGCACTACGCTAAGTGTTCTCATTTCCGCTGTCGGGTTATTGATGGCCACATTTCTTGGTTTAGCTGGTGTGACTATCGGCCCATTTACTGTTCCTAATATTCCTCAACAGGCATTTGAACAAGTCCGGTGGATTGCTTTTCCACTGTTCGCATTTGCCCTTTAGGCTTGTCTTAAAACAATGGTGAACCGAAACAAAATTCTTGTAGGAGCGATTCTCATCGTTGTTTCAGGTCTTTTCTACCCTATTTATTCAAC
>JBDSCV010000228.1:0-2873 GCA_039920905.1 Pyrinomonadaceae bacterium | reverse complement strand
TGTGCTATCACGCCGCATATTCCTCGGCAAACTCGATGCTGATGTGACCATCGGCGGTGACGCTCCCTATTTTGTGACGTTTCAGTCCGGCTCATTCCGGGGTGAGAATGCGGAGAAGGGAAGTGCTATGGTCGAGACGATGGAAGTCACGGTCGGCGATATTCGCATGACGCCCGAGGCTCCTTTTCAGGAAGCAAAGGCGACGATCGATCTTACAAAATCACAGATAATCGTTGCCGTCGGGCGGGGTATCAAGTCGCAGGAGGATATTGCTCTTGCACAGCAACTTGCGGACGCTTTGGGAGCCGATCTTGCCGCCTCAAGGCCGATCTGCGATGCCGACTGGTTGCCAATCGACCGTCAGATCGGTTCGTCGGGACAGACAGTCGCTCCGAAGGTCTACATTGCTCTCGGCATCTCCGGTGCGATACAGCATATCGTCGGGATGAAAAACGCTGGAACGATCATTGCGATCAACAAAGACTCCGAAGCTCCGATCTTTGACATCGCCGATTATGGCATCGTCGGCGACCTCTTCGAAGCCGTCCCGGTAATGATCGAGGAAGTTAAAAAAGCGAAGGCTTAAGATTTTACGCACGAATTAACACGAAAAGCACGAACAAGAAAAATTTCTTAGTTCGTGCTTTTTCGTGTAATTTCGTGGCTACACCTCGTCTCTCGCGGCGGCTTCAAGGTCGGCGATGATGATCTTGGTCATCCTGAACATTGCTTGTGTCACGCGGCCTGCTTTGTCGCGGTCGGGGTCGCTTAAAAGCTGCATCAAAATAGGCGGCGTTACTTGCCACGAAACGCCGAACTTGTCGGCAAGCCAGCCGCAAGGCTGTTGCTCGCCGCCCACGCTCAATTTCTCGTAAGAATGATCGATCTCGGCCTGCGTGTCGGCATAGATCATGAAGGATACCGCCTGCGAAAACTTGAAGTTAGGATGTGGGCCAGCGTTGTAGCAATTAAATCGCTGGCCCTCGATCTCGAACGAGCCGCCCATCACCTTGCCGTTCGGGCCGGGCATCGTGCTGACGATCTTTGAGTCCTTAAATATCGAAGTGTAAAATTCCATCGCGTCGCCGGCCTGATCGTTGAACATTAAAAATGGTGTTATTTTTTGCATTATTTTCTCCTCAATTTTGTTTTCTCAAGATTTTTCTTTACTCGAAATTTTATAATCTGCTCCATCAATTTTAGCGGCAGGGGCTGGTCGAGCGGGAATTAGACCGAGCCTTTTGCACAAAAATAATACTAATTCCCCGGCTCCTGATTTTGAAGCGCTGTGAGCAGGCCGTCGAGCTTCTCATAGCCATCACTGACGCCGCGTTCCATTCCCGACTGCAACATGCCGTCGCGATCCTGTACTGATTGAAAGACCGACTGATGTACCAGACGCGAGCGTCCATTGCCGAGATCTTCAAATTTTGTCGTGCCCATAATGACGTGACCTTTTTCTGTCAGACCGTCGAATTCGAACGTACCGATTATCCGCTCCGGTGCCAATACCTCATGATAAACGCCATGAAAAGTATACTTATGTCCGACGCGTTCATGAGTGAACTCATACGACCCGCCGTCAACGGCGTCCATTTTCTGGATTGTCATCGTCAGGTCTTTCGGCCCGACCCATTGCTCGTAGCGCTCGGCTTCGGTGTAGGCACGGAATACAAGCTCACGCGGGGCCGCGAATTCGCGAATGATATAGAGTTCCAGCTTGCGGGGTTCGGCGGTGATAGTAGTTTTGTTTGACATTATTATTTCTCCTTTTTTGTTACTGATACGGTCGTTAAATCTCTGGGTTATGACATCTTTTCGAGCAGCCGGTCGAGAGCAGTGAATTGTTCCTCTGTTTTGGCTGCAAACTGTTTTATCCATTTCTCAAGTTCTCGCATAGGTTCGGGGTTTATGTAATAAATTCGCTGCTGTGCGCGTTTTTCGACCCGGACAAGATTTGCTTCGCGGAGCACTTTCAAATGCTGTGATATCGCTGGCGGACTCGATTTGAACTTGCCGCATATATCACCCACTGAAAGATTTCCGCTCGCCGCGATCATCTCCATTATGTTGCGCCGGGTTGGTTCTGCTATTGCTGTGAACATGTCCATATTTTGATAATAAAGCATACACTTAATTAAGTCAAAAGCGAAATAGACATATTTTATCCACTAAACTACACAAAAAAAAACACTAAGCAAAGATTTCTCTGCTTAGTGTTCTTTCGTTACCTTTAGTGGTTACAGTTATTAGATCGAGGCGGTGATGGCTTCGTCGAATATCTCAAGGGCGACATCGACATGTTCGCGAGCGAGAATGAGCGGCGGTGAGAACCGGATGCTGTTTGGGCCGCAGCCAAGGATGATGAGACCGCGATTAAAGCAGGCCATCTCGATGTCGTCGCGAAGCGCAGGTGCAGCGGTGTTGCTCGCTTTGTCGGTAACGAATTCGATGCCGAGCATCATTCCCAGTCCGCGGACGTCGCCGATACAGTCGTATTTATCTTTCAGGCGGTTCAAACCGGCTTCGAGATAGGCGCCGACCTCGCGGCTGTTTTCGACAAGGCCGCCCTCGAGCAGCTCGATGGTTTTCAGCGCAGCCGTAAGAGCAACCGGATTACCGCCGAAGGTCGATGCGTGAGCACCTTTGTGCCAGTCCATGATTTCGGCCCGCGCAACGCAGGCACCGATCGGCATACCTGAGCCGAGGCCCTTGGCAAGGCACATGATGTCGGCCTTAACGCCCCGATGATGGTCGAGTGCGAACATTTTTCCTGTGCGTCCCATGCCCGACTGAACTTCATCTATGATGAGCATGATGCCGTTCTCATCACAGATTCGCCTCAATTCTTTAACAAAGGCATTCGGTGCAGG
>JBDSCV010000227.1:0-2338 GCA_039920905.1 Pyrinomonadaceae bacterium | reverse complement strand
AAAGACGCTGGGGCGTCAGAGCGGGCTACCGGGTTTATAACTAATGTGGTTTTTGAAAAATGGCGAAAAAATCATCCTAATTGGCGAGTGGTCGAAAAAGCGGAGTTAGGCACCGGCGAAGCAATGATCGAGGCTCAAAATATTAAGATCGCGGGATACACGGTGAAAAGAGCTTGGTTTACGAGACGAGCAAACAAGAATTTTCATGAGTACATGACGCAGTTTATGGATAAAAAAATCGAAGGTGCCATAGGCGGAACAGTATTGCGGGATTTTCGAATAACAGTGGATTATCCGAAGGCAATCGCGGTTTTTGAAAAGAAATAATTGAAGGTGAAAAATACATGAGAGAAGCAGTAATTATATCGGCCGTGCGAACGGCTGTGGGTAAGGCGCCGAAGGGCACTTTGAAAAATACGCGGCCCGACGATCTCGGAGCGGCGGCTATCAAAGAGGCTGTCTCGCGGGCGGGCGTTGATGCGTCGCTGATCGACGATGTCATTATGGGCTGCGCTTTTCCCGAAGCCGAGCAAGGGATGAACGTTGCCCGTACGGCGATGATCGCGGCGGGTTTGCCGGTCGAGACTTCGGCGATGACGGTCAACCGTTATTGCTCGTCGGGTTTGCAGACGATCGCGTTGGCGGCTGACCGGATTAAAACCGGTGGCGCGGATGTGATCGTCGCGGGCGGGCTTGAGACGATGTCGATGATCCCGATGGGCGGCAACGTCGTGCGTCCGAATCCGGTGATGGTCGAAAACTATCCGGATTATTATCTCAACATGGGACTCACCGCCGAAAATCTCGCCAAAAAATACGAGATCACCCGCGAACAGGCAGACGAGTTTTCCTATAACTCGCACCGCAAAGCTCTCGCTGCAATCGCCGAGGGAAAATTCAAAGACGAGATCGTTCCCATGACGATATTTGTTGACGAACTCGACGAAGGCGGTCGCGTCCGTCGCAAAGAGGTCGTTTTCGACACCGACGAAGGCCCGCGTGCCGATACGTCCGTCGAAGGTTTGGCGAAACTACGTGCCGTGTTTCATATAAATGGCACGGTCACGGCCGGAAATTCGTCGCAGATGTCTGACGGTGCGGCGGCTTCGGTAGTGATGTCACTCGACAAGGCAAACGAGCTTGAGTTGAAGCCACTCGCGCGTTTCGTATCGTTCGCAACCGCCGGATGCCTGCCCGAAGAAATGGGCATCGGGCCGGTGTATGCGATACCTAAGGCTCTCAAACTTGCCGGGCTGACGCTCGATCAGATCGATGTCATCGAGCTTAACGAAGCATTTGCCGCACAAGGTCTGTCCGTGATGAAGGTGTTAGAAATGGACCCTTCGAAAGTTAACGTCAACGGCGGAGCAGTCGCACTTGGCCATCCGCTTGGATGTACCGGGGCGAAATTGACGGCGACCGTTTTGCAGGAACTGAAACGGACGGGCAAACGCTACGGCATGGTCACCATGTGCGTCGGCGGCGGCATGGGCGCGGCAGGGATATTTGAAAGATTGGACTAGGGCTTGAAATGACGAAACTGACACCTCTATTTGCTTTTGTGTTGCTTATGGTCGCATGTGGCTCGCCTGCGGCAAGTAACGCAACGGCTAATCGGGCCAGTTCAGCAAAGACAAATGTCAATGCAGCAAATACGGTGCCGTATGCACAAACCGCAAACGCGTACACCCTTGCTCAAACCGATGTAGAAATTGCGCCGTTGAAAGAATTCGTCGGAAAGACCGCGAGCGAGATGAAACTTTGGCAGAACAGGGACGTTGTTCAAAGGCTTAGAAAGCTGATGGGAGACGATTTCGCGACGATGCGGAAGTTCTGGAATACTGAAACGCCTCTCAAAAAATTTGGTGACATTCTGATGCTGACCGGCTGTGAAAAGGATAACTGTGCCGACAATAGGTACGTCATCTTCATGAGCACCTCCGAAGGTCTTCTACAGGTCGTTCATATTGGCAAGGATACAGTTAGAGAGTGGAGCACACGTCGCAACATTTATGATCTGCCCCCTTCCTTTGCGGAGGAGCTGGCTAGGATGAAATCACGTAAGGGAGAAGAAAATGGAAACTAAAATGGAAAAAGAATATATGAAAGGCGGCGAGTTTTTGATCGCGGATCAGGCGTCGAGCGAGATATTTACGCCGGAGGATTTTACCGACGAACAAAAGATGATCGGCGAGACTACGCGCGAATTCGTTGATAACGAGATATTTCCGCGGCTGCCGGAGCTCGAGGGCCACAATTGGGAACTCGCCCGCGACCTTGTCAAAAAAGGCGGCGATCTTGGCCTACTCGGTGCGACAATCCCTGAGGAATACGGCGG
>JBDSCV010000226.1:0-17705 GCA_039920905.1 Pyrinomonadaceae bacterium | reverse complement strand
GCGCCGTTGCCGCTTCAGAATCATTAGCGTTCGCTGGCGATTCTGACAACTTAGCAATTCCGAAGTCGAGTATTTTGACAAATCCGTCAGGTCGAATCATCACGTTTTCGGGTTTAATGTCCCGATGAACAATACCCGTGCGGTGAGCGGCGTCTAAAGCACTTGCAACTTGAATGGCTATCTCAAGCGCGGATTTGAGATCAACGGGCGAGTCTTTTAATCGCTCGCGCAGAGTATCGCCCTCGATGTATTCGGTTGCGATGAAATGCGTATTATCCGTTTCACCGATTTCGTAAATGGTGATGATGTTCGGGTGATTCAGGGCAGATGCGGATTTTGCTTCGCGAACAAACCGCTGCATTCGTTCTTCGTCTTGCGCCACGTTTCCGGGTAGAATTTTTAAGGCAGTTTTGCGTTCAAGGCGCGTATCTTTCGCCAGATAAACCTCGCCCATTCCGCCTTCTCCGATTTGTTCGATGATCTCGTATTGCCCTAAAGTTTGACCTCTCTCGAGGTGCTTCGTTTCAGCTGCGATCACTCTCGCGACCCCGGCGACGGCGGGCGTTTCCATAAAACTTTCCGCGCCGTCGTGCGATGACAACAGCGATTCGACTTCCGCGAGGAGGGTCCTATCTTTACCGCAGGCTTCTAAAACAAATTTTCGACGTTCTTCGGGTTTGCGGCGCACAGCCGAATCAAAAATTTCTCTTACCTTTTGCCATTTTTCATCAGTCATTTTTTTGTTTCAAGTTTCAAATCGGTTTTGAAACTCGAAGGTTAATACTTTTCATCTCGCAACACGCCAACTAATAGATCTCGGATTTGATATTTAAGACTTTGGGGGCAGGTTTATCCTGCGCGAGATGTCCTTCCAACGCGGATCGGACTTCAGTTTGTCGAGCACAAGGTAATTACCGTATCCATTAAACCCGTCGCGCCGGTCCAGACTTTTGTTCAAAGCAGCGAAAGCTTTGTCGAAGTCGTCCAGAGCGCTATATACAAGTGCCAACTTAAACCGGTCTTGATCGGATGCCCCCCGATTCAAATAGTCCATTGCTTTTTGTCGATCGCCTTTGCGAGCATAGACATATGCCATCGATAGGGGGCGGTATTGCAGTTTCTCGGCCAGCTTAATAGCTTCATCGAATCTGGCAGTTTCTATGAAGAGATTTAATAGTGTGCCGTATCCCACCATCCAGTTCGGATTAATTTCAATCGAGCGATTTATATTTTTCTCGGCCTCTTCAAACCTCCGCGCCTGAATCAAAAAACTTCCGTAGACAGACGGCCACCACGGCTCAGCCGGATCGAGGTGCATGGCGATTTCCATCTGCTCAGCCATTTCGTCCCATCGTTCAACCCGTGCAAGCATATACGCGTAGGCGAAATGGCCCTTCGCATTGTCTGGATCGAGCTCAATACCGCGCCTGCACGAGGTCTCGCTTCGGGACCAGTCAAAGTCGTAGTTGTTGTGAATAAAGCACATCGATATGTGAGCGGGGGAGTTTTCAGGATCGAGCTCGAGTGCGTTTTGTGCGGCGTCCCTTGCGGGATTCTCCGCCTCTCCAAAGCCGATGTCGCCCACGATTCCGCGAACCTGCCAGGCATCGGCAAGGCCTGCCCATGCTTCCGCATACTCAGGTTCGATGCTGACGGCCTTCTGGAATTGCTCGACCGCCTGCCTCTCGCTTTGCTGGGTCCAGGAATGGAAGTAGTGTCTGCCGAGTAGGAATGCCTCGGCTGCTCGAGGGTCGATCGACCTCGTTTTTGCGAATTGCTGCTGCTCCTGTGGCGTAAGCTGTATGCGGATCTCGCTTGCTACGGCCTGAGCGATCTCACTTTGAAGCTTCAAAATGTCGGACACGGAGCGTTCGTAATTCTTTGTCCAGATAGGAGAATCGGTCGCCGCATGGATCAGCTGAGTAGTGATGCGGATCCGGTCGCCCGAACGCTGTACGGAGCCTTCGATTAATCCATCTACTCCGAGTTCTTTTGCGATCTCCGGGATCGATTTCCCTGACTTTTTGTACCTCATTACGGATGTGCGCGAGATAACTTTTAGTGCGCCGATCTGCGAAAGATTGCCGATCAGAGCCTCGGTCATCCCATCCGCAAAGTAATCCTGCGCCGGATCGCCCGAAAGATTCTCAAGCGGCAGAACGGCGATTGACTCGATTCGTCTTGTATTCGTCGAAAGATTAGCGAAAAACCAAAAACCGACTGCGCCGATGAGCAAAACAGCTAACGCAACTGCGGCAAACGATTTGTGTTGTTTGAATTGCCCGGAAAGATTGTTTTGCGTTGAGGCGGTTTGCTTGTTTGCATCGCCCGTTGTCGCTTGCAAAATCGCGGTTGCGTTCTCGCTTTCGGACGAAGCGAAGCGCTCCATCTTCTCGTCCGCCTTCCGATGTTCGCGCAAGTCTTTTAAATCCGTGAGCAAGTCTTTCATCGTTTGATAACGCTCATCCTTATCTTTGCGGAGCATTTTCGAAACGATGCGCTGTAATTTCGCGGGAACATCCGCAGCAAAACGCCCTATCGGTTGCGGTTCGGCGTTCAGGAGATTGGCAAAAGTTTCCGAAACGGAATTTCCCGCAAACGGCGTTCTGCCCGTCAGCGTTTCGTAAATAACCACACCGAAACTGAAAACATCGGTCCGCTCGTCAACCTTTTCACCTTTCGCTTGTTCCGGCGACATATAGTTGACCGTTCCTAAAATTATTCCTTTCGCAGTTTCGTTTTGTTTCGCGGTTTCGTCTTCCAACCCGAGAATGGATTTGTTTTTCTGCTCGACGAGCTTTGCCAGACCGAAATCGAGAATCTTCACATAACCGTCGGGGCGAATCATTATGTTTTCGGGTTTGATGTCGCGATGAACCAGACGCGCTTCGTGGGCGGCGGTCAGGGCATTGGCCGTCTGTATGGCAATGTCCAAAACCACTGAGAGTTTCAAGCTTTCGCTTTTGAGAAGCTCGCGGAGCGTTTTGCCTTTGATAAATTCGCTGACGATGTAATGTACCTCGTCCTCTTCGCCGATCTCGTAGA
This sequence comes from Pyrinomonadaceae bacterium, assembly GCA_039920905.1. GTDB lineage: Bacteria > Acidobacteriota > Blastocatellia > Pyrinomonadales > Pyrinomonadaceae > OLB17. The sequence continues at coordinate 14,660 of JBDSCV010000226.1, read as the reverse complement.
TAACCAAAATGTTTGGATGATTTAACGACGATGCGGCCTTAGCTTCCGAGATAAATCTTTGCAGACTCGATTCTTCGCGGCTGAATTTTTCGTTGAGAATTTTGACAGCGACCTGGCGGTCGAGTTTTTTATCTTTGGCCAGATAGACTTCGCCCATCCCGCCTGAGCCGATCTGACGAATTATTTCGTAATGGCCAAAACGCTTGCCCTTTTCCAGGGTTTGCGTCGCGGGCTCAAACGCGTCGGCAACATTGGCGACAGCGGGCGTTTCGAGAAAACTGTCGGAGTTGCTATGAGAAGATAAAAGCGATTCGACCTCGGCGAGCACGGATTTATCCCCGCCGCAGGCTTCGTTGACAAATCTTTGGCGTTCTTCGGGCTGGCGGCGCAGAGCCGAATCAAAAATCTCCCTCACCTTTTGCCATTTTTCATCAGCCATATCTAACTTTTGACGATTGGTTTGATTTTTTGCTGCCCGTGTTTGGAACTCATTACATTTCGCTTATATGTTTGAAATCTTTGTATTATCAATTCTCACTTTAACCTTTCGTATTCTTGTTTAGCTTCCAGCAGAATTGGAATATCCGCATCGGCATCTTTCCAGAGTGCAAAGAAATCCTGATAGGCGTGCTGGCTTTTGGAAGTATCGCCCGCAATAGCGACGGCGCGAGCCAATCCTAAATGCGCGAGAGGAAAGAGAGGCGAAGTATCAAACTGCCCTCTGCGATCCAGAATCTTCTGAAATTCATTCATTGCCTCCGGTCCGACATTTTGCTGTAGATAAGCAACACCGCGGAGGTAGGTAGCGCGTCCCGGAATGCCGAAGCCTCGTTCAAGAATGCGGGTCGACTCTAATATCTCGATTGCTTTGGCTGGATTATTGCGACTGATTTCGATGGCGGCTCGCATTTCCGGCAGGACGGAGACGCTAGTCACGTCTCTAGACTTCCGTTTAGCGATTTCATCGGAAATGGTTTGCGCTTGACCGATTTCGCCGCATACAGCCAGAGCAATGCCGCCGTTAAGAGCCTCTTCGCCGCGTGAGATGGAGAAGGCATCCGCGATTGATTTCGTAGTCTCTTTGCAATTTCCGAAAAAGGAATTCCAGATTGCGAATTCTGCGTGGGTCTGCGACACAGCATCTTTTGCGTCGCGTTGTTCGGCAAGCTCGATTCTGCGGCGGAATGATTTTTCGGCGCTCCTGACCTGACCATTAAACATTGCCACCCTGCCTTCCTCAAAATGCATAGTTTCTTCGTCGGGCTTTCCGCGCGCCAAGTCAATCTGCTGCTGCATCCTGGCACGATCTCCCTGGACAAAAGCGATGCGGTAAATGAGGGAGCGAAAACGAATAGAATCCTGCCCTTGTGCCAAAACCTGTTCAATAGTTGCTGTCGCTTCTTCAAAGCGATTGAGTTTCTCGAAGGCGTTAGCCAATTGAGAATAGGGGAGGAGCCCATGCAGGTTGAGGCGAATGGCTTCCTGCGCTTCGTCAACCGCCTTTTCGTGTTGGCCGACGTCGTTGTAATAACTTGCCAAATCGTAGCGCGGGTTCCACTGGCGTGGGTAGGTTTGTTTCCACAACTCAAGTGTTTCGCCAGTTTTATCTACATCTCCAACCACGTGCTGATAATATCTCGCCGTGATATTAAACTTCTCGCGTTCGCTGACGCGAGCTCGAAGTTCGAACGCCTTCGTAAAAGGTTCGGCAGAGCGGTCTCGTTGTCCGGTAAAAAAATACGCTTCTCCCAAATTCTTGTCAGCAGAAGCGAAATTCGGGTCAAGCTCAACGGCGCGTTTATGGAACGGAATAGATTCGTTTTGTTTCCCATCCTTTTGCAGTTGCTGTCCTATTGAAAATGCTTTAAGCGCTTCGAGTGAAGAGGTCGTGGCCTGTTCAATCGACGCGTCAAACTTCTCGATTGATTGAAGAGATTCGCCCAGTTTCTCTCTCAATTTCTTCGCGACGTCTCCGAGCTTTCCTAACACCTGTTCCTTGCCCACCGCTTCAATTTGCTCCCGCGCCAGCGCCTCGCCCGTTCGCGGGTTTAAAGCTTCCAGCGTGATGACGTAGTTATTGCCGAGACTCACAATCGAACCCAGCAACATCGCTTTAATGCCGTTGCGTACGCAAATCTCTCGCGCAATATCTTTCGTGATGCGCTCATCCGGCTTCCGATTCATCAGGCTCAGCGTTTCCTGAATTCGGTCGTCCGGGTAAATGTTCAGAAACGGTGTTTGCCCGAGCTGCACGGCAAGAGCTTGTTTCAGGGTCATGTCAAACACCGCGTCTCCGGTTGTGTTGACAAAATCGGCGAGCAGGATCGTATCCTTTTCAGTTAAGGCGGGTGCACGATTGAGGAGAAGGAATAACGACGCTGCCGCTAAAATGAGGGGAATCAAAGCAAGAACAGCAAAACGCTTATGATGTTTGATGGCGTTGACAACATATTCCGCGCTAGAAGTCGTCTGCGGGAGAAGGTCCCTTGTTGTCGAATTGAAGACTTGCGTCCTGGCTTCTTGCGGATCTGGGGTCCCGATTCGTTCCAACTTATTCTGAAACTCTAAGTCTTGTCTGACATCTTTCAAATCAATTAAAATCTCTTTCGCCGTTTGGTAACGCTCGTCTTTGCTTTTGCTAAGCATTTTGGCAACGATGCGCTGCAATTCAACGGGCACATTTGGTGAAGAGCGCGAAAGCGGCTGCGCCTCCTTGTTTATCAAATTCGCAAAAGTTTCCGGTATCGAATCGCCCGCAAACGGTGTCCGGCCCGCGACCATTTCGTAGATGACGACTCCGAGACTGAAAATGTCGGTTCGTTCGTCGACGCGCTCGCCTTTGGCCTGTTCCGGCGACATATAGTTGACGGTGCCCAGGATCACGCCTTTCGCCGTGTGATTTAGCTGGGCCGTTTCGTCTTCGAGACCGAGAACGGATATATTTTGGTGCTCGACGAGTTTGGCGAGGCCGAAGTCGAGAATTTTTACGTAACCGTCCGGGCGGATCATGATGTTCTCGGGCTTGATGTCGCGGTGGACGAGATGCGCTTCGTGGGCGGCGGTCAGGGCGTTGGCGGTTTGGATCGCGATGTCAAGAAGTTCCGAGCGTTTCAGACTTTCGCCTTTGAGCAGCTCACGGAGCGTTTTGCCGTTGATAAACTCGCTGACGATGTAATGAACCTCGTCCTCTTCGCCAATCTCGTATATAACTAAAATGTTTGGATGATTTAACGACGATGCGGCCTTAGCTTCCGAGATAAATCTTTGCAGACTAGATTCGTCGAGGCTGAACTTTTCGTTGAGTATCTTGACCGCGACCTGGCGGCCGAGTTTTTTATCTTTGGCCAGATAAACCTCGCCCATCCCGCCCGAGCCGATCTGCCGGACAATTTCGTAATGACCAAAACATTGTCCTTTTTCAATTTTTTTGGTTTCGATTTTAAGGGCATTGGCAACTTCGGCGACGGCGGGAGTCTCGAGAAAGCTCTCAGCACTGTTAAATGACGACAATAGCGATTCGACCTCGGTTAGGAGAGTTTTATCGTCGCCGCAGGACTTGATCACAAATTCCTCGCGCTCTCCAGGATCACGACCCAGGGCGTCGTCGAAAATTTCTCGTACCTGTTGCCAATTGGTATCGGGCATACCCACAAAGTCCAAAAGTCAAAAGTCACAGTTCAAAGTTCAAGGTTGAGAGTTTCACGCTTTGAATATTTCTTAGTTTCAAATTCTGCATTTTCGCCTATGGCCCTTGGACTTTTGACTTTTAACTTTTGACTTTCTCCCCCTTACCTCGTCAATTCCCGGTGCAGCCAGGCTTTTGCCATCGCCCAATCGCGTTTGATAGTTGATTCGGAAACGCTCAATACGTCCGCTGTTTCCTTTACGTCAAGACCGCTAAAAAATCTTAGCTCGACAACCCTCGCCAGATGCGCTTCTTTCTCCGCCAGCCGGTTTAGTGCCTCATCGAGCGCCAGCAAATCAAAATCGGTTTCGCTGACGCCGATCGTCAGAGCATTTTCGAGCGGCAGATCGCTGTGGACGCCGCCGCGCCGCAACCGATGTTTGGTTCTGGCGTGATCAATCAATATCCGACGCATCATCGTCGCGGCAACGCCGAAAAAGTGTGAGCGGCTTTCCCACGCAATCGATTTTTGATGGAAGAGCTTTAGATACGCCTCGTGTACGATCGCCGTCGTTTGCAGCGTGTGTCCGCTCCGTTCCTTTTGCAGATAGCGATGCGCTTGCCGGTGCAGCTCGTCATAAACCAAATTTAAAAGTGCGTCGTTGGCCTCAGTATCTTGATTTTCGCGCCACATTCGCAGCTGTTTGGTTATGTCACTAACGGAATCAGCCTGTTCAGCCATCGCATCTCACCCGTGATTAATTAAAAAAGTTTCTGCTTTCGTACAATAGTATGCCCATTCCATACAAAAGTCGATATTTTTGAATATTTTTGACCTCTGTTTTCGCAATCTGTCGCGCTAGTTAGTGTGGAGAAGATTTTCTTCCACTAAAAATAAAACTTAAGGAGATAGAACTATGAATCGTTTAATTAACCTAAAGAATATAGTTTCGGCAATGGTATTTCTTAGCGTTTTGTCGATCGGAGTATTTGCAGTCGCGATTGTCGTTACGCCTAGTTTCAACATCTGGCACGCGGACGTTTTCGCTAGAGCAAGTTTTGCCGATCCAACCAACCTCACATTCACGGTCAACGGCATGCAGACTAATGTAACTAACGCACGGGAAACGGTGGTGCAGCAAATCGTCATCGGACCGGGCGGAAATACTGGTTGGCACACCCATCCCGGACCGGTGGTTGTACTAATAAAGCAGGGTCAAATGTCTTTTTATGACAGCGATGATCCGACCTGCACAGTTCGCACCTATTCGGCGGGTCAATCCTTTATTGACACAGGTCAAGGAGACGTTCACATCGCCCGCAACGAAAGCACCAGCCAAAGACTTGAGTTATGGGCAACTTATTTCGACGTTCCGCCCGTGGTCCCCGGTGTCCCTGGGTCCGGGGCGTTCCGAATTGATGCCCCCGCCCCGGGAAACTGCCCATTCTAGGCTCGGTTGTTTAATTAGAATTATTGAGCCTCAGTTCTTCTACTCATTTGTAAGGGTTGCGATTTATCGCGACCCTTCCTTATTTGACTTTCGATTGTCAGTGAACGCAGACTATCCTTCAATGGCAGACGAAGAAAAAAAGAAAAAAAAGGTCAATTATTCGAGCGCGTGGGCCGAGGCCCGGAAGATAATCTGGGGAGCGCGTTGGCGTCTGCTGCTTGGCAGTGTGCTGATGCTGGTCTCGCGGCTGTCGGGGATGGTTTTGCCGGCGTCGATGAAGTATATCGGTGACGAGGTTTTCGTCGGGAAACGATATGACCTGCTCAAATGGATCGCACTTGCAATCGGTGTTTCGACGCTGATCCAGGGAATTACGGGCTTTGCACTCTCGCAGATATTGGGCGTTGCCGCGCAGCTTGCCATAACGAATATGCGGATGCGGGTTCAGCGTCATATCGAGCGGCTGCCGATCTCGTATTTTGATTCGACACAGAGCGGACAATTGATCTCTCGCATAATGAACGACGCCGAAGGTATCCGCAATCTTGTCGGAACCGGGCTAGGGCAGATCCTCGGCAGTCTTGTGACAGCGACCATTGCTATCGGTGTCCTGTTTTATGTCAACTGGCAGCTTACAACCGCGACGCTGGTCGTCCTTGTCATATTCGGCTCGGCGCTTATGTATGCGTTCACAGTATTGCGCCCAGTCTTTCGCGAACGCAACATAATAAACGCCGAGGTCACCGGCCGCCTAGGCGAATCGCTCGGCGGCATCCGCATAGTAAAGGCCTACACAGCCGAAAAGCGTGAAGAACTTTCATTCGCGCGCGGAGCACATAAACTCTTTCGCAACATCGCTAAATCGGTCACGGGTGTTTCGGCGATCTCATCATTCTCGTCTGTCGTGATTGGAGCCATTGCGGTAGTAATGATCGTCATCGGCGGCAGCGCCGTGCAATCGAGTACGATGACGCTCGGTGATTTTCTGCTATACATTTCGTTCACGTTCCTGCTCGCGATGCCAGTGATCGAATTGACATCCATCGGAACCCAGATTACCGAGGCTCTTGCCGGACTCGACCGTATTCGCGAGATCATGGCGATGACCACTGAGGACGAAGCCGATGCGGGGAAAGAGGCTTTGGCGGAGATCGAAGGGACGATAGCTTTTGAAGATGTGTGTTTTGAATATGATGAAGGCGTTCCGGTGCTGAAAGGTGTTAGTTTTCATTCGCAAGCAGGGGCGACGACGGCCTTGGTCGGCTCGTCCGGTTCGGGCAAATCTACAATCCTCAGCCTCGTGCTAAATTTTATCCAACCAACCACCGGAACCATCAAAATCGACAGCAAGCCGCTGCAATCGGTCAAATTACGCGATTATCGAAGGCATCTTGGTGTTGTCTTACAGGATAATTTCCTCTTTGACGGGACGATCCTCGATAACATTCGATTCTCAAATCCAGAAGCGAATCTCGATAAGATCAAAGAGGTCTGCAAGATCGCAAACGCCGACGAATTTATCGAAAAATTCCCGAACGGCTACGACACCATTGTCGGCGAACGCGGCGTAAAGCTATCCGGCGGCCAGCGTCAGCGTATCGCGATCGCACGGGCATTGCTCGCCGATCCGCGTATCCTCATTCTCGACGAAGCGACATCGAGTCTTGACAGCGAATCAGAGGCGTTGATCCAGGAAGGTTTGAAGCGGCTGCGCGAAGGGAGAACGACATTCGTTATAGCACACCGGCTTTCGACCATTCGCAGCGCCGATCAGATACTTGTGGTCGAGGCCGGTGAGATTATTGAATGCGGCAGCCACGACGAGCTAATTGCAATGGACGGACGCTACAAACAGCTATATGATAAGCAGTACCGTTTCGAGCAAAATCTATTTGTAAATCCCGGTGAGGATTTCACCGGCAAACCGCCTGAGGCTTTGGCTCAGACCAAACTATAGGAGAAAAACAATTATGACCGATCAGCAAAATTATTCGAATCACACGCGTTGGTATCCTTTATTTCACTTTGTGATAGTGCCGCTTCTGATTTTAAACTTTCTCGATCACGTTGTTCGAGTCTTTACGACCGAACCACAGATGGGTCGCAAAGAACAAGCATTTTGGGCACTATTTAGCTTTGTAATAATACTGCTGGCGCTGGCAGCACGCCTCATGGTGGTAAAGGTTCAGGATCGTATCATTCGTCTCGAGGAGCGTCTGCGTTACCGCGAGCTGTTGCCTGCAGATCTTGCCGGAAGAGCATCTGATCTGCCGGTCAGCCAGATCATCGCGTTACGGTTTGCATCCGACGCGGAATTGCCTGAGTTGGTCGAAAAAACGCTAAATGGCGAATTTGCAAAGCCCAAAGATATCAAACTTGCGATAAAAAATTGGCGCGGCGACTATGACCGTGTATGAAGACCGCGCGTAAGCAAGGGCGTAACATCCGAGTTGAATGTTACGCCCTTGCTGACACGAAGGCTTCTGCAAACAGATTAGTCAACTTCGCCGCCCAAGATTTCTCGTATAGCCGGAAATCGACTGAGGCTTTCGGCTCCCCGGATCGAAATGCGGAACATCGGTTTGATAAAGGGAACGAAGTAGGTTTTACCCCGGGTGGTTGACTGAAACGAAAATGTCCCGGCGGCTTTTAAACAGCGTTGTATAGTCTGAAGACGGAATTCATTTGTAAAATCGTCCTCGTTCAATTTACCAAGACCTAGTTTCGTACGAACATTTAGAAAATACCTTCTCTTTTCAGCAAGCCATTCGGGTGACGGTGGCTCGGTGATACGGTCGAGTAGCAGCGAGACCAGATCGTACGCCGGTGAGCCGATCCTTGCGTCCTGGTGATCGATTATCCACATTCGGTTCTGCGGATCTAGCATCAGATTTGCAGCGTGAAAATCACGGTGGCAGAGAACCGTCGCGTAAGATTCAAGCTCTTTCGCGAGCTCTTCAAACTCGGCTTTTAATCTGGCATCATGGGGCTCGGTAAGCGGTCTTTTAAGATATGTCTTAAAATAGTGCTCCTTAAAGAAATTGAGTTCCCACAATAACTTTTCCTGATCGAACTTGAGTCTCGAAGCGATCGAATTCATTTCAAACGCCTTATTAGTGGCGGTCTGAATTCTGGCTATCATTGTGATCGCCTCATTGAGCAGTCTTGATTTTCCGGTTGTTTCCTCATTAAGCAGGTCTCGAAGGATCCGATCGCCGAGATCCTCCTGGACGATCACACCTGAACCACCGTCAAAATCGATTATCTCGGCGACCGGAAGCCCGCCTGCTAAAAACAATCGCGTCGTGTCCAGATAATTCTGCTCGACCGGATCAAACGGCCCGGCATACACACAGGCGATTGCGTCACGACCATTCCATTTGATACGAAAATACTCGCGCGTCGATGCGTCCGCTGTGAGCGATTCAAATGCGCTCGGCTGACCGCGTGAGATCAGATATTTTTGAAGACGGTCAACGTATTGTGACATTGAAATCGTTATTCTCTCGTTAATTCAAAGGCACGATATAGTTGTCATCTTTTATATAACCTTTCAAGGCTTTCTCTGGAATTTCTTTACAATTTCGCACCATATCCGCACGAACTATCGCCGCATTTTCAAAATGCGCGCCGGGTTTGATCGTCACACCGTCCGCGATGATCGTTCTATAAAGCGTTGCTCCGTCGCCGATCGTCACGTCATCCCAAATAACGGAGTCCTTGAGGCTTGCGGCCCCGGCCAGCACACAGTTACGGCCAAAATGGACGTCGCCGGCTTTCATCATGGCCAGACTAATGTCGAGATATCGTGGAATGGTGGATAACTCGTGCCATTCTCCTTCGGCTACATGAGCCGCGATCTTTCCGCCGCTTTTGATGTACGGAATATATATATCTGTAACTGTATCGGAGTAAACGCCTTTTGGAATGAGATCGAGTATCTCGGGTTCGAGAATATGAATACCCGTAAACATCAGCGGCGTCACAATTTCATGCTCGGTGTCACGCAGTTCGGCCTCGGTAACGGGCGTTGCGTGCGGCCCGAAGTGATCGATAAAACCGCCATCAGTTTCGACAACGGTGAACTTTTCGCGTTTATGATTTTCTTTCAAAACCATAGTTGCAATCGCGCCGGAACGTTTATGCGTTTCAATCGCCGCTGAGATATCGATGTCGGTAATGATCTTGCCGTTTACGATAACGAACGTTTCGTCCTGCAAATGTTCCCGTGCAAAATCAAGTGCTCCCGAAGTGCCAAGTATCGCAGGCTGCTCGATAGTGTACGCGATATTTACGCCAAAATCTGAGCCGTCACCGAGCGCGTCGATCACTGACTGCGGTTGATGATGAAGATTTACCACGATGTCGATGATGCCAAATTTGGCGACATATTCGGCCACATAGCCGACCAGAGGCTTGCCCAGAAACGGTATCGCCGGCTTCGTGCGGTCAATTGTGAGTGGAAAGAGCCGTGTGCCAAAGCCTGCGGCGAGGATCATTGCTTTCATAAACGAGATTTGCGCTATCGCGAATCTAGATAATAAGGGAAAGCGAATATTTTTGAAAACTTGTTGCGTTAATCTGTCACTAATGACCGCGCAATAGACAAATATCTTTATCTGCTTTATTGTGAACAAGTACCGTAGGCAGCTTGACTAATACCGAACCAATGGATTCGATTGCACCCGGCAAAAATAACCGAAAGGAGATCTTTGGATGGATAGCCTATGACTGGGCCGACCACGCATTTTTCACTCTCTTTCTCGGGGTGTTGGTAGGAGAATATCTCACAACGCTGGCTCAGAAAGTTGTCGGTGAGAACGGCGCGATTCTAACTATCGCCGGCCACGACCTGGTAACGGCCAAATCCTTTTTTTCATATTCAGTCGCTCTCTCGGTTTTCTTACAGATCTTTTTCTTGCCGGTCCTGGGTGCGATCGCAGACTATACACATCTCAAGAAGACGTTTCTCGGCTTCTTTTGTTATCTCGGTGCGATCTGCGTTGCGTTGATGTTCTTTGTACAGGGAAATCTATACCTGCTCGGTTCGCTGCTTTTTATCATCGCCAACCTGAGTGCGGGTGCATCGATCGTATTTTTCAATTCGTATCTGCCCGATATTACGACCGAGGACAAGCGTGACAAGATATCAAGCTGGGCGTTTGCGGCCGGATATTTGGGCGGCTTTATGACGCTGGTTGGCGGCGGCATCCTTTTATCGTCCGCAGAGTCACTAGGGATAACGACGCTGATGGCCGTGCGCATTTCCTTTCTGGGATGCGGCATTTGGTGGGGTGGATTTGCTGTCATAACATTTTTCCTGCTGAAGCGGCGTCAACCGCTTAGAAGCGCCCCGGTAGGAAAACACTACATCGCGGCCGGATTTAGCGAGTTGAAAGACACCTTCGCTGAACTTTTCAAGCTCAAGAGCACGCTCCGGTTCCTGATCGCCTATTTGCTCTATAACGACGGGATACAGACCGTTATCGCCATGTCGTCGATCTTTCTTTCGCAAGAGCTTTTCGTGGCGAAAGGACTGGAAACAGACCGATGGTTTCTCCTTACAGCGTTTGGCATCGCCCAGATCGTGGCGTTTATCGGAGCACTCGTGTTTGAGCGGATCGCGCATTTTACAAGCACAAAAACTGCCATCCTCGTATCGCTTGCCATCTGGTGCGCGATCGTCATATACGGTTATGCGGTCCTAAGTTCGGTAACCGAAGCCTATGTAATGAGCGGAGCCATCGGCTTTGTGTTGGGCGGCTCACAGGCATTATCGCGTTCGCTGTTCTCACAAATGATACCGGCGGGACGCGAGTCGGCCTTTTTTGGGATTTACGCTATCTCCGAACGAGGAACTTCCTGGCTCGGCCCTCTTTTATTCGGCCTCGTCGCACAGCTAACAAATTCTTATCGCCCGGCGATACTCGCACTAATCGTTTTCTTTGTCGTCGGCAGCGTGATCCTATTGTTTACAAATACAAATCAGGCGATCAAGGACGCCGGTAACACGCCGCCAGACGAAGCCGTCGCGGCGTGAGCAGTTTGTCATCAAAAATCGGATGGATATAATACTAGCTAGGCAGGAACATCAACGTGATCGAAAATTTTGAAGGCAAGATAATAACCATTTTCGGCGGCTCCAAATGTAAAGAAGATTCGCCTGAATACCGCGAGGCCCGAGACCTCGGCGCAAGGCTCGCCGAGGCCGGATTTACAATTTGCACCGGCGGCTATCTTGGCATTATGGAAGCCGCTTCGCGCGGAGCACGCGAAAAGGGGGGACGCGTGCTCGGCATCGTAATGAACCAGTTCAAATCCGAACCGAACCGGTATCTGACGGATAAAGTCGCTTCGGATCATTTCTACGAACGGCTGCAAAATCTTATTACACGGTCAGTCGGTTTTGTTGCTCTTCGCGGCGGAATGGGAACGGTGACGGAGATCTCGCTTGTATGGAACAAACTTACGACCGGTGTGATCGGCAAGCGACCCCTTGTTCTGGTTGGCGATTGCTGGAAACCGGTTGTTGAAGCATGGCAGACCAATCTGGTTGTCAGCGACGTCGATACGAGCTTTTTAGACTTTGCCGCGAATGCCGAAGCCGCTGCCCAGATCATTTTGAGAAAATCAAAGGGAGTTATTATATGATCTGCCCCAAATGTAATTCACAGCTGATGGACGGTGCGAAGTTTTGCGGTTCCTGTGGGCTTGTCCTTCAGACATCTCCAACTGCACCGGTCACGCAGGGCCAAAACGCGGGAGCCTTTCGTTTTGATGCGGACGGACGCGGACAGGGTCGCGGATACACCTGGGCGATCGAACATCAGGGTGCCTTCGCCCTTGCTGTTGTCAATTTGCAGCCCGAACAGGCGATCTGCGCCGAAGCCGGGGCAATGGTCTCAATGTCGGCCAATATGGATCTCCATTCCGAACTAAAAGGCGGCGTTTTTGGCGCATTGAAGCGCGCCGTCGGCGGCGAATCTGCCTTTGTCTCAACGTTTACGGCCAAAGGCGGACCGGGGGAGGTCACTTTTGCACCGGGGGCTCCCGGTGATGTCGCTGGTATTGACATGCAGAATCAGACGTTCATGGTTCAGTCGAGTTCGTATCTTGCGGGTGACACTTCGTTGGTTGTTGATACAAAATTCGGCGGTGCAAAATCATTCTTTGGTGGTGAAGGCCTATTCCTTTTACAGATTTCTGGTGCCGGCCTACTTCTTGTATCTTCGTTTGGTGCAATACATCGGCGAACTCTACGCCCCGGCGAGCAGTATGTCGTCGATACCGGTCATCTGGTCGCTTGGGAGGGCCATATGCAATACAATATTCGCAAAGCCGCCAAAAGCGGTTATCTCCGCAGCCTTCTGAGTGGCGAGGGCATGGTTGCCGAATTTAACGGCCCCGGTGAAATCCTTATACAGACGCGAAATCTTGCCGCATTTGCAGGACTCCTAAAGCCTTTCTTCCCGTCGCAAGGCAGCGGGAGCGGATTTAGCTTTGGCAGCTAACCGTTTACGAAATCAGCACGTTGGTTTCCAACAAATATCCAATGGACCAGGCTGACCTCAAATCCGAACGGCGACTTCCTGCTCTTGCAGTATCACGTGGTATCGGCATCGGCCACGTTGTCTTTTTGCACGGAGAAAAGAGGCATTTTTTCCGTCTCGACCTTGATGCGGCTGATATTGAGACTGAGTGCTCCCGCCTTCACTCGGCGGTTGAGGCATCCGTTCGTCAGCTTCGGTCACTGGCCACGAACAGTGATCTTGATCCAACCCAACCAGTTTCCAGCATATTTGGTGTTCATCTCCTAATGATGGAGGAATCGTCGCTTATCGAAAAGATCGAAACGATTATTGGCGATCAAAAAGTCAACGCCGAATGGGCCCTAAAAATTGTGACGGATCAATATCGTGACCGACAAATATCGGTTGAGGATACGCAGTTACGGGAAAAGTACTTAGATATTGAGGACGTATCGGAACGCCTTTTGAATGCTCTCGATGGCTCGCCGTCACCGGCCCAACTAACCTATTCAGGTGCGGTTATTGTTGCCCGTGAACTGCGGCCCTCGACGATAATGGAACTCACAAGAAGCAACCCGGTGGCCCTTATTACGGAACACGGCGGCTGGACGTCACACACCTCGATACTTGCCCGCGAATTCAAATTGCCGATGGCATCGGGTATTAAAGATCTTGAACAAGTATTTTCGCACGGCGAAGAAGTCATTGTTGACGGCATTAACGGCCAGGTCATTCTAAACCCTAGTATGGAGACGATCAAACACTTCCACACGTTCGGCTCTGAAAATATAGTTTCTGACGAACTTCCGACTGAACTCGCAAAACCAGTCAGAACCATTGATGGCACCAGCATCGCGATCCGTGCCAATGTTGATATACCGGAAGGCTACCAACTTGCAAAATATTTGGGAGCCGAGGGAATCGGACTATTTCGATCCGAATCACTGATTAGTCAATCTGGTAAAATTCCCTCCGAAGATGAACAGATTGCCGCTTACCGGCAAATGGCCGAGGTTGCTGGCGAGTCTGGAGTAAAGATACGCACATTTGATGTGGGCATAGACCAACTCGGCGGTGACAACCACGAACCTGAACGCAATCCGTCGCTCGGCCTACGTTCGATAAGGTTGAGTCTGACCGATACTACTCATTTTCGTTCGCAGATCAGGGCGATCTTACGGGCGACCGTCGGCGAAAAGATCGATGTTGTTCTTCCAATGGTTTCCGGCGTTAGCGAGGTGTTGCGGTCGAAGGCCATCATCGCAGAAGAGCGTACGCGATTGGAGAATGAGGGAACCCCTATCGGTGCCCCTAAACTCGGAGCAATGATCGAGGTTCCGTCGGGGGTCTTGACCGCCCGTGAGATTGCCCGAAAGGTTGATTTCTTGTGTTTGGGTACAAACGATTTGGTTCAGTATCTCCTTGCCGTCGACCGGGACAACGACTCCGTTGCCGAGTGGTATCAAACTCTCCATCCGGCCGTGATCCGGGCCATAAGCGAGGTCTTGGCCGCTGCTGCGGATTCGGACATCCCGGTTGTCGTCTGCGGCGAGATGGCGGGTTCGGCCTTTTACGTACCTATCTTGATCGGACTCGGTGCGCGCGAATTGAGCATGAATGTTAACTCTATTCGACAGATACGGCATCTCGTTTCGGGCATTACGATAAACGAATCCGTCGCTCTCGTCGATACGATCAAATCGAGTGAAACAGCCGCGGAGACGGAGCAGATATTGAGAGAATTCTACCTGCGTAATTGGATCGGGCTTTTTCCCGCCGGTCTACTTAACTCAAAACACCGTTAATATTTCAAAAAAAATAGAATCTTGCCGGTTTTGAACGTTTTCTTAACCGGAAGTCTTGCATGCCCGCGAGATGACCGGAGTGTAACGATGGACAGATCTTTTTCTCACAAAATTCGCGCGGCTGAAACCCGGCTAATACAGTCTGCAATCGGGATTGTCGTGCTAGTTATTGCCGCTGCAGTATTCGGTCAAACGAGCGACAGCCCAAGAAAGAACAATCCGTATTCACCCAGCCCAAGCCGTAAAACCA